>JAYEFH010000169.1:0-3002 GCA_034658555.1 Thermodesulfobacteriota bacterium
GGGATGACATTGTAAGCGGTCTGGTCACTACATATCCGATTTCAATAAAGCAGCAAAAGGCCATGGGGCTGGATTCCGAAATGACCCTGGAGAAAAATTTTCCTGAGATTTACAATAAATTGTTCTCAATGACCAGAGAACTAATCTACGAAAAAAGATGGGATCCACAGGAGATAGAATTTACCTTTGAAGGCCCGGAGAGCAACCAGCTTTTTATACTCCAGAGCCGAAATATGACCACAAAGAGGCAATACATCGTTCAGGTTTTTGTACACTCGGCAGCATTGGAGGCCGGCTACATGGGCAGAGGTATCGGCGTGAGCGGAGGGGCCATGACAGGGAAGGCAGTGTTCACCCTCTCTGAGATTAAATCCTTCCGCGAGAAGGAACCCAAAACCCCATTGATCCTGATCCGTTCAGACACTGTCCCTGACGATATCAAGGAAATTACTTTAACAGACGGCCTGCTCACAGCAAAGGGAGGGCAGACATCTCATGCAGCCATTATTGCATTTCGTCTGGACAAGAATTGCATTGTGGGCTGCAAGCAACTGCAGGTCTTTGAAAGTATGGGTTTTGCGCGACTACATGACCGCATCATTCGTTCCGGCGACTTTCTGAGTATTGACGGCAGAAACGGCTCGATATACATGGGGAAGCATGCCACTCAGATAGAGGAAGAGATGTCTCTTGTCTAAAAATTACAAGAGCTAAGGAAGATTTAAACCACGAAGGACACGAAGAGACACGAAGGTCGGAGTTGAAGAATGATTTTGTAATTTCTTCGTGCTCTTCGTGGTGAGAAAAGGGATTTGCAAGGGAAAATGCTGCAATGATCAAATACATAGATGAAATTCCACTGAAAGGCCAGAGGGTCCTGATGAGGACCGACTTCAATATCCCCCTGGACGATTCAGGCAATATCACAGACGACAATCGTATCAGGGCGGCCCTGCCAAGCATACGTTACGCCATAGAGGCTGGAGCACAACTGATACTCTGCTCGCATCTTGGCCGTCCGAAGGGACAGAGGATAGAAAAATTCAGTCTGCGACCAGTGGCCAAGCGTCTTGGAGAGCTGATAGGCCAAGAGGTATCTCTGGCCCCGGACTGCATTGGAGATGAAGTAGAGAACCTGGTCAACTCTATGTCAGACGGAGAAGTGCTGCTGCTTGAAAACCTCAGGTATTATCAAGGAGAAACAAAAAACGCCCCTGTCTTTGTAGAAGCCTTGGCCAAAATGGCCGATATATATATAAATGATGCCTTTGCGGTATCACACCGGGTCCATGCTTCAGTGACCGGAGTACCCGGTATAGTGAAAAACTGTGGAGCCGGTTTACTTATAAAGCAGGAACTTTTATATTTCAAAAAGGCCATGGAAGAACCTGCCAGGCCCTTGCTGGCCATCCTGGGTGGGGCCAAGATATCCGGCAAGCTGGAGGCCATTAAAAACATACTGAACCGGGTGGATAAGCTGATAGTCGGCGGAGCAATGGCCAATACGTTTCTGACGGCGCAAGGCATTGATATAGGAAAATCCCTTACTGAGAAAGAACTGGTAAACACGGCCGGGGCCTTAATTGATCAGGCAAAAGATAAAGGCATTAAATTCTACCTTCCTGTTGATTGTGTCATAGCACAGGATCTTGACATAAATGCCGAAACCAGGATCGTCCCGACCCGGGAAATTCCTGATGATTGGATGGCCTTGGATATAGGGCCTGCAACGTCAGATCTTTTCAGTGAAGTCCTTTACAATGCCGGAACCATAGTGTGGAATGGCCCAATGGGGGCCTTTGAGCTCGATCCCTTCAGCCAGGGTACAATGGCCCTGGCGCATGCAGTCGGCAGCAGCCAGGCCCTCAGCATTGTAGGTGGAGGAGATACTGATTTGGCCATCCACAGGGCCGGTGAAGTAGAGAATATATCTTACATGTCCACAGGTGGTGGGGCGTTTCTCAACCTTTTGGAAGGAAAAAAACTGCCGGGCATAACGGCGCTTGAGGAGTGTAGCAAAAAATGAATTCTTCAAAGAGAAGACCTGTTTTAGCAGCTAACTGGAAAATGTATAAAACCGTGGCCGAGACCCGTAATTTCCTTAAAATTTTTTTGCCCCTGGTGAATTACCTGACGGAAAGAGAGATAGTGATTGCGCCTCCGTTTACCGCCCTTTCAGCGGCTGGTGAAATCATTAAGGAAGATGAACTTGTGTCCCTTGCAGCTCAGAACATGTACTTTGAGCAAAAGGGCGGCTTCACCGGTGAAATATCCTCTATCATGCTCAAGGAATTTGGAGTTAACTGGGTAATCCTCGGGCATTCAGAGCGCAGGCACATTTTTGGAGAAGAAAACAGCCTTATTTCTTTAAAGGTCAAGTCCGCCCTGGAAAATGATTTGCTTCCAATCCTATGCATTGGAGAAAAATTGGAGGAAAGAGAATCCGGGCTTACGAATGAGATACTTGAAAAACAGTTATCAGCGGGCTTTTCAGAAGTAGGTGACCAAGAGGCAGACAAAGTAGTAGTTGCGTATGAACCCGTATGGGCAATCGGCACAGGTAAAACAGCTACACCGGATCAGGCACAGGATGCCCACGTCAATATCCGGTCATGGCTTACAGATCGTTTCGATTCCGGTATTGCAGGGCAAATTCGAATATTGTATGGTGGCTCGGTTAAACCGGAAAATGTTAATGAATTAATGGTGCTCCCTGATGTAGACGGAGCTCTTGTCGGCGGTGCATCTCTCAAACCCGGGAGTTTTGCTCAGATCGCCGGTTGCCGGCTCGGTTAATTAAATAGTATAGGATTTTCCCTTTTTTGACAGGATCAACAGGATTGACAGGATAAAAAAATATTAAGAAATCCTGTAAATCCTGTCAGAGAAGTCCGCCCGAAGGGCGCTAAGTTCATAGTATAGGAATTTCCATTTTGGGGTCAATTTTATTAATAAGCTATAAGCTCAACAGCTAACAGCTCGCCCGAAGGGCGCTAATTAAA
>JAYEFH010000170.1:0-3000 GCA_034658555.1 Thermodesulfobacteriota bacterium
GGGTAATACTGGCGGGCAATTTTGGAAGTTACCTGGATATTGAACAGGCTATCACCATAGGGCTGCTTCCTGATATTCCAAGGGACCGCTTCTTTTTTGCAGGCAACAGCTCTCTCCTCGGGGCAAAAGCCTCGGCTGTCTCATGGCCTGTTACAAAAGAGCTGTACGAAGTCGCCCGGATGATGACACACTTTGACCTCAGCGATAGCCCGCGGTTCATGGAACACTATGTCTCGTGCCTGTTCCTGCCTCATACGGATCAGAGATTGTTCCCGTCAGTCAGACTGGACTGATTTCATGGCCCTTCTGAAGGCTTCTGCGTAATCTTCCGGGTAGTGACCTGTGATCCATCTTTCTTGCCTTTCGCTGAAAGCACCCGGAGAACCGGGGAGCCTGGGCAGAAAGCAATAAAAGAGGCGCTGATCCATATCCGGATTATTAAAACGTTTTGAGATTTCATAGGCCGTGACCATCCGGGCCCCCAGTCTGTCCAGAGTCAGGATTACGAGTCTGATGCAGTGGTCCAGGGAGTTTCGGACCTCCGGGCCTGCCTCAAGCACATTACCCACGGGGCAAGTGGTCATAATCCGGACCTCGCCCTGAGAGCGCTGGGCCTTGGGAACATGGATCATGACGTTTTCATCTTCGTAGACAATCAGACTTGATGCCAGGTCCTCTTTCTTGTCCAGTCGTCTATTGGAACGGATTGCTTTTAAATAGGTTTTAAAAAAAGGCCGGCCATAGGACTTTTCATAAAGAGCAGTAAAAAAGGCCACCTGGTCTCCCACTGCATAGGTAGGGATTGATTTTGAGCCGGCTTCCTCAGTGTCTATGGATGTCACACTAGGAGGTATCAGTGCAAACTGCTGATGAATCTGCTGGTGGGATGCATGTAATCTGTATCCTGATGGAGAGAAATCAAAACCATAGTTCCAGCCCCAAAGAGTAGCTGTGTAAGGTAGCTCTTCTCCTTTTTCCAGTCTGTCTGCAACTTCTTCCACAACCGCCTGCCTCAAGAATTCAAGTTTATGGGCTGATAAGGTATGCTTGTCTTTTCGGGCAATTCCCTGCGCAACATTGAGATTGAGGGCCATTTGAGTATAGACCCGCTGGTAATAGAGATGACGCAGGCCGGTCACATCTTCGGGAAGCAGTTCCTTTGCCCTGTACCTCATACAGTCATGGGCCATATTAGATGCATAATGACCCCATGGGATGTAGCTGTCGGCCCTGAGATACTCCCATATGTGTGTCTGAGTTCCGGATGCGTATTCGCCGACAATCGGGCTGGTCCCCTGAATTCCGGGCATTAATACCATTGCCGGCTTATAATTATCAGGACAGGCTATATTGTTACCAAGCACCTCAAAGAGTTCCTGGTCACATAGGGCCGGTTTGGGCCGGCCTTGTTTATCATTTTCATATTTCACACCAACCGGGTCCCGGCTACCGTCCAATTCAAACTTGCATGCCAAATGTGCCATGGCCTTGAGAAGTTCACGGTCTCTGGATGTCTGGGCCAGGGACAAAAGAACGGACCTTGGGAGATCTTTCAGTGAATATGCCTTTCCGTCCAAACCTTTTAGGCACCCATTCAACAGGTCTTTCAGTAATGGCGAAGGTTTATCCGATTCCTCATCGCGTTTTGTGAATCTGAGTTGCTCCGGGTCCTTTGAGAATTGCCTGGCCTGGTTATCCAGGATGTATGTAGCGCCCCAAAAAGGAAAGGCATTGGGGATTTCACAGACCCGGCCCGCATTGTTAATAGCAAGGTCGCCCTGTGGAAAGTTGGCCTGGTTATTGATTGCATTGCCGTCCGGATCGTGGCCCAGTACAGCCAAGGTGTCAGTCTGCCTGAGATTTACGACTTTGTAAGATGGCTGGTGAAGGGCACAAATAAAAACCCCCGACGGATCTATGCACGTGCGTAGAATATCTTGCCTCACATTACCTCATCCCCGATAACTGTTTACGAGTTGTTTTGATTAACTACCCATATCCCTTTACCCTTGTACAGTCAAGTTACAAGCAGCTTAGGAACGTACAATAAATAACTTGAACAAATTAATGTCTTTTTTGCCGTCTTCTTCGTTGCTCGTCGATCACATAACCCGTTATGCTCGCTCCTCGCGCCTTGAATACAACAAAAAATCCTATTAATTTTTGTTCAACTTATTTATCTCCCGTTCCTTAGAGAAATTTGAACGAGCAAATCCGGTTTTGACTGAATATGGTATAGTTCACGGCTTGAAATTTGAAATTGGAAAGTAGAAATTTGGGATAGATGAAACGAGTTTACGAGTTGGATGTTTACAAACCGGCAGAAGTTTTGTCAGATATGGTCCAGCACGACTTTGATAAGCTTTTGTCCATTCCATGATAGATACAACAGCTACACGATACGGATTTAAATCATTTGCAAAAAATGTCCATGTACTGGATGGATGGCAGGAATTCCTTCAGGCTCGTAGTCTTAACTCATTTGAGAACTTTATCGCCCTTACAGGAGAGGTGGTTGACCAGAACAGCAGGAGCGTTGTTCACAGAATAGAGCTGGGAGATCCTCCAAGGACCTTTTATTTAAAATGCCACAAGAACTATATGAAACGGAGGATATGCACGTTTTTCAGGCCAGAACCCATTATCTATACCGAACTTGAGAACATGATGCACTATGCAAGGGCGGGTTTTGACGCCCTTGATCCTGTTGCCTGGGGATGGCAAAAAGACAAAGGTGACGTAAACAGCTTTCTCTTGATCGCAGAGCTGACAGGTTTCATCTCGCTTCAAACATGTTTTGATGATAACCTTATCATGGGATCTGCTGAGAAGAGGCGCGCGATATCCAGTGCCCTGTCTTCAGGGCTTGCCGCCATACATGATGCAGGTCTGGCTCATGTGGATTTCTTCACATGGCATGTATTCATCAGACCTTCATTAAACGGTTATAAACTTCAGCCAATAGATCTGGAACGTTCAAGGAAAAAGGGAAAGATGATC
>JAYEFH010000171.1:0-2979 GCA_034658555.1 Thermodesulfobacteriota bacterium
TTCGCAGATCAGAAGGCACATGATAACGGTGAATTTTTCACTCCAGTGTCTCTTGTGCAGATGATTGTCAATGTCATAGAACCGGATCACGGGAAGGTTCTGGATCCCGCTTGCGGCTCGGGTGGCATGTTCGTTCAGAGTGCTCACTTTATTGAACATATGCATGAAATCCCCCAGGAATGCATCACCTTTTACGGGCAGGAAAAGAATCCTACAACTATTCGCCTGGCTAAAATGAACCTCGCGGTCCACGGACTGGAAGGCAATATCCAGAAGGGCATCACATACTACGAGGATCACCACGAGATGTTGGGCAAGGCCGATTTCGTAATGGCCAATCCCCATTTCAATGTTGATGAAGTGGATGCCGGCAAAGTCAAAAATGATCCGCGTCTTCCCTTTGGACTGCCGGGGGTGAATAAAAAAAAGGCCGTTTCAAACGGCAACTATCTGTGGATTTCCTATTTCTACAGCTACCTGAACGAGCAGGGACGTTCGGGATTCGTCATGTCTTCCCAGGCTTCCAGTGCGGGACGGGACGAAGCAAAAGTGCGGCGCAAGATTATCGAGACAGGTCATGTGGACGTGATGATCGCCATCCGTTCCAATTTCTTCTATACCCGTTCAGTGCCTTGTGAACTCTGGTTTTTTAACAAAAACAAGCCCAAGGATAAACGCAGCAAGGTGCTGATGCTCGACGCCCGCAATGTCTATCGACAGGTCACCCGCAAGATATATGACTTCAGCCCCGAACAGATGAAAAACCTCACAAGCATTGTCTGGCTCTACAGGGGGCAGAGCGAACGTTTCCTGAGTCTGGTGGCTGAATATATGGATACCGCAGTCCGTGAAGCCGGGGAAACTTTCAAACCGTTGGAGGGTTTCAAAAAGGGAATTGACACTTTGATGAACGTGATGGAGCCGTTCCTGAGTTCACTGTCAGAAGATGACGCACACTGCGAAACACTGGCCGACCTGAAAGAATCACAAGAGATTTTTGGTAAAGATATAGTGGCATTTCAGGATGCCGTTAAGTCGGCAAACGCCGCCTGGAATTCTGCGGGCAGGGACAACGAGGAACTGCGCCGGTTCTCGGAAATCATTGCCCCGGTTGTCGAAAAAAGCCGCGAATTGGGCAGGCAGACAGACCAAATATACAGGCTCACGCTTCGCCTCATTGAACTGTGCGAGAAGAAACTGAAGGCCCGCGAAAACGATTTCTGGGCGAAAAAGGAGATCAATCAGTCGAAAAAGCCCCTCGATGAAAAACGAAAATCCTGCGTGGAACAGCTAAGACAAGCGCGATATTTCTACAGACAGGCCCGTTGGCTTCAGGAACGCTTTCCTGATGCAAAACTGCGCGATGTGGCGGGACTCGTCAAGCTGGTTGGTATCGAGGAAATCGAAAAGAACGACTGGAGCCTCACTCCGGGCCGCTATGTGGGTGTGGCGCAGGAAGAGGTGGATGAAGATTTCGATTTTGAGGAAACCATGCGAGCGATACACGCCGAGATTAATGAATTGAATGCGGAAGCAGTGGTACTGGCGGAGCAGATAGCCGGGAATTTTGAGGCATTAGGGATATGAGCCGGCAGGAAATTGATTTTCAAAAATTCCATTTCCGGAAAAGTACCAAGGTAACATATTTTTTGCACAATAATGTAATATATGTTACTGTGCAAAAAATGCTTTAACATAAGAGAACTATCGGGATGAAAGATCTATCTAATCAGCTTAAAAGATATTTATTGGATACGCTTGGCATAACGGTCGCGTTGTCGAAACCGTTAAATCAGGGATCGCTTCCTTTTTTTCTTCAGGATATTTATGATGTGTTTCAGGTCATGTTGTTGAATGAAGAATTTATTGTTTTGGCCTCAAAAAGCGACAGCGAGCTTACCCCTGCGACAATTCATAAACATATAGATATCGTGAGCCAACAGCTTAGAATGAAAGCTGTTTTTGTACATTCCACCATTTCATCGTTTAACAGAAAACGGCTGATTGAGCACAAAGTTCCTTTTGTCATACCGGGGAACCAGATGTATCTCCCAGATTTAGGTATTGATTTGAGAGAATATTTTATTAAAAAAAGATCAAAAATAGTCACCTTGGGACCATCGACTCAGGCCGTTATTCTCTATGCGCTTACAAGAAAAATGACTGAACCTGTAACCCCCACGCAATTAGCAAAAGAGCTTGGATATTCACGGATGACAATGACCCGATCGCTCGATGAGATCGAATCCGCAGAGTTGGCTGAGGTATCGATCACAGGCAGGAAAAGATTGGTTTATTTTGACAAAAAGCGCAGGAATCTATGGGAAAAAGCGCTTCCTCACTTGAGATCGCCGGTAAAAGGAAACGTGTGGCTGAAAGCACTGATCGACGAGTTGCCGGTCTGTCAAGCCGGTCTGACAGCCTTGGCCTGCTATTCAATGTTGACTCCACCTCAAAAGCAGGTTTACGCAGCTTCCGCGAAAGACTGGAAAGCCATAAAGCGTAAATATTCTCTTGAAATTATTTTTTATCCGGATGAGGCAGGATATGAGCTGGAGGTCTGGAGCTACTCTCCGGGCTTATTTGCGAACGGCAAAATAGTTGATCCATTCTCTCTGTATCTGAGTTTAAGAGATATTAAGGATGAACGCGTTGAATCCGCCATGGAAGAGATGATGGAGAGTGTTGAATGGTAAGGGGGCTTGATCTTTTCCGGGATTATTTCAAGGATTATACTGATAAATATATTCTGATTGGCGGAACTGCATGTGATTTAGCGATGGAAAGTATGGGTCTTAATTTCAGAACAACAAAAGATATGGATATTGTCTTAATCTTGGAAGCCCTGGATATTGAATTCGTAAATGCCTTTTGGAGTTTTATTAAAGAAGGGCAATATAAAAACAGGCAAAAAAGTACCGGCAAGAAGCTGTTTTATCGTTTTTACGATCCCGAGACGGAAGCCTTTCCTTATATGAT
>JAYEFH010000172.1:0-12477 GCA_034658555.1 Thermodesulfobacteriota bacterium
AAACGAATGCCATTCGTTCTGACGTGGCGTTGATGGCGGAAATCAAAAATGGCATGTCCGCGCTAAAGAAGAAGAGGGCAAGATTGTACACGCTTGAAGAATTGTTCACATAATGCACATGAAAAAGTATACCAAAAGTTACTTCGGGAGCTTGTTTCAGAAAAGGTTTTCGAGGAGAAGCGACGATTGAAGCTTTTTGATCAAAACCAAAAATAGTTTCTATCTTTGGCTTGTTCAGTGTGATGCCCTTTGCGACGGATCGTGGATCGAATTGTTTCTCTGGCCTGACGATTTTAAAAGATAACAGACGGCTAAGGGCTAGGCAGTCCTGTCTTTAAAGTGATTTTGCTCCAGCTAGATTCCGTTTCATTAGATAAGAATCTGTTATGGCATCACTGGACCTCCATTGCCCAAACAACTTTTTTACTATAACGACTTCATAGGAAATCATTGCATATATGGAATCGATTTTCTTAGGGGCTTGTAAGACCACAAGAACATGCCTTGTTCCTGGTAAAAGTTTTTGATTGTCCTGGCTGGTATAAACCCAGTAGAATTTGTGTTCTCCTATCCCAAAAGCGCTAATAATAGGTCTAAGGCTATCAAAACGGACTTTATAACCAAGCTCTCCAACTCTTCCTTCTACTTCCTTAAAGGTTAATTGTGGAGACAAGATATAAGTCTTTGTGACTTCTACTTTGGATGTTACGTTTTTGGGAAGAAGATCAAAGGCACTTATATCCGGATTGGCTAAATCAATTTTGAATTTGACTTTGTGATAATAACTATCTTCAGGAGGTTCGTGAATGGTGAATGGAATATGAATAAGATAAAGATCCCATATAGATCTGTCTGGAGTTATAATTTGTTGAGAAGATATAGGTGTGGAGGTAGGTATAAAGGAAGTATGTCCTCTTCCAAGGGTCACTTTAGACTCTGTTATCCTAGAAGTTACATCTCCTCTAAGCTTAAGTTCACTGAATATTTCGAGGCTCACCAATTTTTCAGATTCAGAAAGAGGTTGCGTTTTTAGAATTAATTCTTCTGCCATAGTCACTGCTGAACATCCAAGTGTAATAATGAAAACAATAAAAAATAGGTATACCATTTGATTCAATTTATTAAGAGCCCTTTGAGCATCAGCCTTTGTTAAATCGGCATCCTCTGTTATTTGATTGATTAATTCTGTCTTGGTCATAAGTGCCTTCCTGATTAAGCTTCTATAACCGCCTTCTCTGAAACGCTACAAAGCATTGCTTATTAGCCGTTGAGTTTTGGGGCTACTTAGCAACCGGCACGAACAGGAAATCACCGAAATTATGGCCTGCGCGAATGAGCGGCAGATACTGCGGATTTTGTGGTTCTATCCCGGGTATGTTTTCTACAATGTCTTTGACCCGCGGATATAGCATTGCATGAAGGCGTTGCCCTTTGAGAATTGCGTCGTTATTTTCGAGGATCTCGACAAAGACTCTAGCAAAGACCGAATGTTCGCCGCCGATACTGTCCAGAACCGGCTCCAACCCTCCGGAGGTAAGCACAAGACGGGCGTGCTTCTCGGCAACCTCCTTGTAGTCGGTGCTTCGTGTCTGAGGGCCAACATCTCCCCGCGTCACCAACCCGGCCGAGTAACACGAGTCAGAAACGATCAAAACGTGCTTGGCTTGCGATTTCTGCATGGGATCAGTTATATTTATGTTCGCTAGCCAGCGTGTCATCTTGTCATGTAACGCATCGATACCTAACCAAAAACCCCTTGGAGGACTAACCTCCTTATCAATGGTGCCATGACCAGCGTAATAGATCAGGATATTGTCGGTCTCTTTACGATTGGTGACAAGAAAATTTAACAGTTCGGTAAAGAGTTCGTCGTAATTTGTGTTGCGAATGGTCTTTGTTCGGAAGCCATATTTCGTTTCAAGGACTTCGGCGACCTTCTCGGCGTCTCGAAAAGGGGTAACCAGGTCTGGGAGATTGAGGTAATCTTGATTGGCGATGATCAAGGCATAGTAGTCGCCATACTCTACATCCTTGGGTACAACGGGTACTGAGATTTCCGGAGTGAGCCTGAACTGTGCCGTTGCTTTTCTTTTCTTGCTGTCGATGGCCTCGATCTTTACGAGCAGGTCGGTGTCCTGAACGGAGACCGGAACGCGAAACAGTCCGTCGGAGTCGACGCGGTCCTTATAGCTGACATCATTGACAGTAAACTCCCGCAATCCGGCGGGTGCAATGACACCGCCGACTACGAAGCGTTCGGCTGCAGCCCTGGTCTTGAAGGTGGGCGTTCCCTCCGGCTTCCCGATGAGTGGCGGCTCGAGGACCTTGATGACAGGCGCGGCTTCGGCGACTCGCCGCATTTTGTCTTGCAGCCGTTGGATTTCGTCTCTAAGCCGATCAGCCTCGTTGTTTAAGCGACCAATTTCTCCACGCTGATGTTTTATCTGATCGTCGCTTTCTGCGAGCACCGCCTTCAGTCTGTTAAGCTCGGCATAGTCATGTACAGCTTCGGCCTGATTTTTCTGCCTTTCCAGGCTTTCTCGCTCCGCTTTCAGTTTATGCAACTCGTCCTGCGCGTCGTTCTGCCGCTTTTCCAGTTGCCGGCGCGTCCTCTCAACCTCCTGTTGGCTTTTCTCCAGCTCTTTCCGGAGCTCTCCGGACTCCTGAGTGAGGTGCTCGATCTCCTGCTTCAGGGTCTGCAACTCGCGCATCATGGCACGGTTTTCACCAAGTACCAGGGCATCACCTGCTGCCTTGCGATACCACTCAAGAGCCTTTAGAAGATCTTGCTTGACGCCCAGACCGGCCTCATACAGGTAACCGAGACTTGTCTGCGCCCGTTTGTATCCTTGCTCAGCCGCCTTTTGGTACCATTTGGCG
Source organism: Thermodesulfobacteriota bacterium (assembly GCA_034658555.1). Classification (GTDB taxonomy): domain Bacteria; phylum Desulfobacterota; class Dissulfuribacteria; order Dissulfuribacterales; family UBA3076; genus UBA3076. Next base: position 2,881 of record JAYEFH010000172.1, read on the forward strand.
GCCTTGGAGTAATCAGGGGCGACACCCAAGCCCTTCGCATAGATATCACCGACGTACGTCTGGGCCTCTGGATCTCCCCTTTCCGCAGCTTCGAGCCAGACCTTTAAGGCAGTCTGGTAATTGGCGCGGTCATAGGCAACGTACTCTCCGCCTTGAAGTTCGCACTTCCATGCTGAGGTCTTGACAGGTCGCCGTGGCGTCAGGTAGGTCATTCCCCCCAATCTGTGGATCTTACCGGGAAGGAGGCAATCAACAATCAACAACTCGTCCGCACTGGTAGGCAGATTCACCGATGGCTGGGGAGCTAATCCTTTTGTTTCTTTTCCTGTCGCAGCACAGCCAAATGAGCAAAGCAGCAAAAGAATCCCGGCCACGAAGCGGAGGCCTTGCCCTCTGGCCATGCCATCAAAAGCTGAGACGATATTTTGGAAGATTGAAATCAGAACTCGAACCTCACACCGAGGCTGAAGTTGTGTTCGTTAAGGTCGTCCGCTCCGAGCTTTGTCTCGTAACTGATAAAGGCCGCCCTCCCGTTGGCGAACTGAGCCGACAGGCCGAGACCCAGGCGAAAGTAATCCGAATCAAGACGGTCCGTCGGCAGGGCGAACTTTATGCGGTTTGGGTCGTTGGCAAACACTCCCTTGATCTTGTCGTCACCATCCTCGAATTCGTGCTCCCACTCGAACCAGCCCTGTGGGAAGAGTACCGCCCTTAGTTTGGTGACGGTAAAGGCATAGGACATACGACCCCCCATGCTGGTTGTGAATGATTTCACTTCCTGGTCGTCGATCTTAAGGTCGAGACCACTTGCGCCGCTTTCTCGATAATCGTCGATCTCGGAATCCGTGTAAGCGGCCCGGCCGTAAACACCGAGGTTCAAAGCGCCGCGATCGAAGTCATATCCGGCCCCGAGGCTTAAGGTATATCCATTCCCGTAATAGTCCGCTTTTGCCTTCCTCTGCTGGCCGAGCAGTGAGTAGGCGACGTTGCGTACCTGGTCGTAATCATCCCTCTGGTAGCTGGCAAGCCCTTCGACATAGAATTCTTTCATGACGTAGTAGGTGCCGTATACGGAAGCACTCCATGCATTCACGTCCAGGTCGCCGCCGTTGTTATCCAGGTCCACGTCCGTATTGGCATAGCCAACAGCCACGCCAAGCACCAGGTCATCCGTGAACCGGTAATCCACCCCGGCGGTGATCCCTTTGGTATCGAAATCAAAGCCGGCCTCGTTGCTGCTCCCGGATCTGTCACCAATATTGATGCTGCCGGTGATAAAGACACCGAGCGGGCCGAAGGCAAGACCTTCCTCGTCGTTCGCCGAATCATTCCCTTCCGCGTACGGCACGAGACTGGCGAGGAGCGTCCCAGGCACGGTTTGTCCCCCGATATTAAATGCGAGTCCGGTGAGACTCCCCCCTCTGGCACCCTGCCGCAGGGCGCCAAGCCGCCCCATGACGTTGTCAAGTTGAGTATTCATGACTCGGGTCGTCAACTCCGCGGGTGCGTTCGCTTCCTCTGGAGTGATAGCGGCGATCGCTTCACGAACCGCTCCCGGATTGCTTTGGGAGTTTTGCAAGAGGGCGGTGCACTCATCGAGCAAGTCCTGCTCGTCAGGAGTGAGAGTTCTGATCTCCGCCTCCTGGGCCAACAGAGGGCAGAGCCTCTCAACCGTCTCGGCCATTTCCCTCTGAGGGGGGGTCAAACCATCGACAATTAACGGGTCTGACAGGACATTGAAGGTGACTGATACGGAAAGGGCGTCTATCGTAGCCCGGACCTCGTATCCTGTGTCCTCTCCCGGGGTCAAGACAGTGCTCGCCCGGCCCTGGGCGTCGGTAGATGACGTCTCATTGGAGAGAGTGCCATCGCCTGCCTCAAGGGTCCACCCGACTGTAACCCCTGGCGATGGTGCACCGCTCCCGTCGAGTAACTCCACCACAAACGGGTCCAGCGGCACCCCGGTGGAGCCGATCTGCCCATCGCCCTGGACCTTTGACAGGAAAATCTCGCTGTCGAGGATGTTCACAGTCGCGCTGTCCGGCGAACCCACCTCGTAGCCGATTCCGGACTCCAGAGTGACTACGACGGTCTCCGTGCCCTCCAACACAGTGTCGTCGATCGGAGTGACGGTAATCGTCGCGCTTGTTTGGCCTTCGAGGATGGAGACGCTTCCGGACAACGCTGTATAGTCCTCTTGAGTACTGGCTGTGCCGCCGACGGCATAGTCCACAATGAGACCTCCTTCAGACGCTGGCGCGTTCAGGTTGACGATAAGTTCACCGGTGTCGGGACCTTCTTCCGAGGCCGTAGGATCCGTTGCAGTCACCGTGGCAGTGATGGGGTTCACCTGCGTAACCACCGTGGCGGAATCATCCACTGACTCATAATGGCCATTGAGGCCGCCATAGACTTCCCCGCTCGTAGTGAACGTGCTCGAGACTTGGCCTGTTGCGGTCGGCCTTACGACGATGCTAAAGCTTCTAGGACCTGTTGTAGAATCAACAGTTCCGAGGCCACACAATAAAGGGCCGTCTAAGCTGCAAAATTCTGGGTAAGATTCCAGTCCAACACCGGCAGGTACTGCATAGCTCACATATACGTCGTCGGCACCCGGATCGGGATCGTAACCATCAGTAAGAGTGGGCGTCACGATGATCGTGTAAGTCAGGTTGGTTCCCACTGTCACAGGGTCCGGTGAATCCGTTACGGCAATAGAGACGTCCGCCCACGCCACGGAACCTGCCCAAAGATTGAGCAGTGGCAGCAGGAGCAAACATATCCAGAGGACGGACCAGTTTCTCCCCCCTTTTCGCCCCGAGGGCTTATTCCCGCCTTGAGATGCACCGGTGGGAAAGCCGATGATGTCTGTAGTCGCCGGTGTCCGCAAAGTTCCACAAGAGACCGAAATGTTTCCCGCTACTCTGCCCATTTTTCTTCTCCCCCCTCTCTCTTTCCGCTTGTGATGGAACTGCAATCGCTGAGAATATCGCCCCCTGTCATCTTGTTATTCGTGATAAAACCAACGCGTCACGACGAAATCCGCCGCTATAGAGCTAAATAAGGTGGATGAATATTGACCCTGACTGCCATCCTGAAAATTGACTGTCTGTTTCCGGCCTTCTCTTACCCCCCCTATTCCCCGCGTGGCCGGCACTGCGCGATCAAGGGAAAGAGGAGCCCGTTGTACAAGGGACTTGTTTTTATCTTCAAGCTCATTGAAAAGCTCTTCCAGATCCGGCCTTTTAGATCGGGACGCGATGAAATAAATGGTCTCCACACCTTGGTTCTCATCCAAATGAAACCAATTTCTGTCTGGCGGTATGCTATAAAGCGTATGTGGCGCTGCGGGATTTCTTGAAGATATATATTTGCCTGGAAAGATTGGATCCATCTTTCCTGTCGAGTCGAGTTGCGCAATGTACATATAGCACTTCGCATTACACGAGAATTGCACTTTATAATTGTCAGTTTGGGTTAGGACATCTCCATCTACGATGGGTCGGGCTTGGTACACTTGGCCCTCAAGAACCTCCTTTACCACATCTATCTCCACCTCCAGCGCAGGCAACTCCGAAGGCCCAATCTTCTCTTCATCCTGACTTCTTACAGCAGCAACGACCGAAGGTTTGCCGGCGATTTCGAAGAACGATCCGACGACTTCACCATAAGATCCACCGTATCCCCTCTCTATGCTCGACAAGGCTTCAGGTTTAAAAGATGCTACCTGGTCCGGAGCCAGGAGATTCCTTATGATTTCAACTCGTCTGTTTTGTCTTTTTCCAGCCTCAGTCTCATTGGAGACCACAGGCCTGCTTTCTCCGAAACCAATGGCTGTTATCCGGGTTTTATCTATTTCAAACCGCGCAACAATGTAATCCCCAAATGCTTGTGCACGCATTTCTGAAAGCCGCTGGTTGTACGCTTCGTTTCCAACATTGTCAGTATGGCCCTCAATAGAAAAAGTACAATTTTCACAGGAATCCATTACAGCCTTAATTGCTTTCCCGATTTCGTTTAGTTGTGCGTACGAATTCTCTTGAATACTGGATGAGTTAAAATCAAACCGGATATTTTGAAACTGCCTTCGCGCCTGTGCCTGGCCCTCTCTGACGCCCTCAATCCCACGTATTTGCGGTTTAGGCATATAAAACCTCTTTAGCTCTTCCGCCGTTACTAAATTCCCCTCGTTTGCGGAAACTTGGCAGGCCAATATAAGGCCCAAGAACGCTGCAGCCATAATGCATAAACTAAAGATACTTAATCTCTTAATTCTCTTTTTCATCGGTCTTTCCTTTCAGGGCTTTTGGCCAAGGAATATCCTATCTTCGACCGTCTTCGCTCAATTTTATTCCAGATACACAGCACGTGTTAGACCGGGTTGGTGGAATAGCATGTTTCAGCCAGCAACGCGGCCTGGGACCTTGGATCGTATCGGGTTTGACATAAGTCCAGGCCTTGCAGCGGGGATCTCTTGCGCATTCTTCTTTGCACAGATTGGGATCATTTCGTGGGAGATCGAAATCACGGTAATCCATGCCCGGCCGATCGACATTCAGCTCCGGCCTGCCCATTCCGAGGTCTACACTAGGAATACCGGATAAAACCGTCACCACGACGCTTTTCATATCCTCCTGTCCCTTTTTGTTTCGTGCAATCAATGTGTAGCGCATCGTTCTTTCCGGGGTGATCAAGGTGCTCCCAGATAACTCTACAGGTTCTCCATTCAGCGTGACCTCTTGTGCATGTTCCGCCCTCCACTTTAGGACAGACGGATTGCCCTTCATGACCCTTGCTGGCTCCGCGTTGAAGAAGACGATTTTTGGTTTGGGAGGAATCACCAGATAGATTATTATGGCGACGAGTATCAGGCCGAAGATTGCTGCAGCAATCTTCGGCCACTTTTTGTCTGATGGCAGAGGCGTTCTTGGACGTGGCTCGATCGGCGCCTCCTCTTGCCTCATCGTGATTGCGTGGGCAGTCTCCTTCTGCAGGTGGATATCACCCTCGGCCACCTCAAAACCCGCGAACTCCGCCCTGAACTGTATCGTTTTGCCCTCGAGATCGGAGTTGAGGGCCAGCTTGACAAGGCCGTGCTTGTCGGAAATTCCCACACCGACCTGCTCACCGTTAAACGTCAGGGTGACCTTGACCCCTTCCAGTAGATTCTGCTGCGCATCCCTAATCGTCAAATCCAACTGGGTATGTTCACGAATGAGCTCGATGTTTAACTGAATGTCATCCTGCAGGATATCCTGCACCAGATCATGCGGTTCGTAACCATCCGTCGTCACTATACAGTTCAGGGTCTGCCCGACGTACTCGGTTTCCACTCTGTGTTCAAAGCGACCTTCTTTGTCAGTGAAAAGAACGGCGATTTCCCTATCTCCAATCGCCATTACTACTTTGGCACCGGCAATCGGTACCTTTGTAACGGAATCTCTGACTACTCCCGTTGCTTTCATACCAGCCTCCTTCCTGCCTGCCGTACGCCGCTGACGACCGTGCCCAAATCATCCAGCGTGATCCCGACTCTGATGCCCCCGGCCTTTTTGATATACGTTCGATCTATCTGATTGAGCGACCGGTTGGCAGAATCATTAATAACCAATAAGGAATTGCTTTTAGCTATTCAAGAAAGCGGCTCCTGTTCGCCATCTCTGATGATAAATAATAGCAAATTATTATCCTGGGTGTCAAATATGAATCAAGAATGAGCCATGCGCCATGTCCTCCCAAGGCTTACTTAATCACCTGAACCCGATATCTTTGCCCTGCATGACTCAATTACTTCTTTAAGATTGCTCAACGTGCAGCACGCCACGCACGGGGTCCCACGTGATATCCGCATCTGGGTCCGCGGCGTACTTCCATATCACCTCATCGCCCTTAAGCACGCGAATTTCGCGCTGTTGCTGCGGCTGCTCGATCCCTTCGATCAGGGCCTTGGCTTTTTCCAGCACTGCCTCGGCGTAATCGGCCTCCCAGCCGCCGCCATGAACCGGCGCACCGCGGTCATTGGGACGGGACTTTTTATACTTATGACCCACGCTGAACGCGATCAAGCCGCCGTCCTGAAAAAAACGCTGGATACTCTCACACAGGATGCGCGCCAGCCTGCCCTGGCCGGCATCAGTGCGGATCCACTCAGCATGTTGGGGGTTGCTGGCAAATAGCGGCTCAAGGAGGATAGCAGGCATTCTGGTAAATCTCAGATTGTAATCGCCCCTGCCGTTGTAACCACCTACCATGATCCCACGATCCCCTCCGAGCGGCAAATCAAACTCTTGTGCGACGGCCTGTGCATACCATCGCCCCCAGTTCTTACTGGTTTGCGAGGCATTGGATCCCGTGATCGTCACTGTGTAATTCGCCACGGGGCTTGTGCTACTGTTGAAGTGGTACTCCAGGTAGCCCGCGCAGCCGTCCTCGTTGGCCTTTTGCTGCCGCTCCAAATAATCGCCTTTGTAAAAGCGTACATTGTACATACCCCACTCCCTTTAAGCTATCTCTGTCGTGTTTTGTATTCTATGATGAATTGACTGAAGATAGAGCAACATAACCCCAAAGTTTTTGTCAAAAGCTATCGGAAGTAAATCGATTGAGCTTCGCCAAGGTCGGCCCATCCGGATCGACGCGGCCGTCAGCAAGTCTCCAGCCGAAGTGATGTAGCTGGAACTGCTGAATTGCCTTCTCGGTCTTCCTCCCGCACTTCCCATCAACGTCCAGTTTTGGCCTTGGTCCTCCATCACCAGCATGGTTGAGGAGCTCCTGAACAGTGCGGACATCATCATAGCGATTTTTGCCTCTTATCCCTACGGATGCGCTAATGGTTTTTGCTGTGTAAATTTGTCCGGGTATATCAAAAGCTCTCTGATTGCGAAAGGCATCAGATACAGATCCGTACTCACTGTATTGGGGCTTTTGGTCCGATCTTATCGACCTGCAAATCTCATTATGCAATTCCTTAAGAGTTCCCTGAAATATGCCATTGTTCCATGCTTCACATAGAGCCATGGTGAAAGCACCACCGCCATCGTACCCGGCTGAGGTGAAACCGTCACGGCATCCACCTAAATGGATAAGCTGTGCTTTCATGTCAACTTCTCTTTTTGGACTTCTTGCTACAGGTCTAAATATAGCCCCTTCATCTATGTTCACACTCCTCCTTCCTCTGTAATTTGTACCGGAATTGCAACTGTCGCTTATCATAATAGTATGAACACCAGATCTGAATTTTGTTAACATATTATGTATCTTATCATCAATTATTTCTCTATCGTAAGCAACAAGTGTTTCATCCTTTCCATCCAGCTCATCTCCACTTATATCCGGTTGCTGTCCTCCATGACCTGAGTAATAGAAAACAAAAACATCACCAGCGGTCCTGTTTTCAGCAGCAAGATACAGTGAAGAAAGGATTTTATTGCGGGTTGCCTCAGATGTTTTCAACGTCTGTATTTGATACCCACAGGATTTTAGTATTCTTGCCATATTTTCGACATCAAGTTCGCAGCCCCAACACCCATTTGTACCATCCCATCCATCATAACAAGCAGGATCTACACTCTTTAAACCAACCAGTAAAGCAGATGCTTTAGCCATTGTAATTCCTCCTGTATTTCGTCAATTAAGAATCATCTCTTCCTCAAATCTCCCAATTCACCCAATGAATACTCTACGGGTTGCCAAAAGCTTTGAATCACCCAGGAACGTACCGCAAGCAGCCGTATCTACTATCCATCGGGCAGCAGGCTTACCACCGATGAGAACAGTCAGGCTGCCAATAATGATAGGAACCGAAGGAGGCACCGATGGTGGTGGACCTGCTTGCGGAGGATGGATAAGGCCCGCAGAGGTCACACCTGTACAGGTCACATAATCCCCCATGGTGGCGACTGGAAGTCCCTCGATAATAACATTAGGTGGTATTCCTGGTTGGGGCGGACCAATAATGCCGCTCGGCACTGTCTGATCGTGCGTAACCGGATCACCTATACGGGCAGCAGGAAATGCAGGCATGTCAAAACTCCAATACGCTTTCAAGTCCCCATACTAACGCATCCTGTATTTGGGAACCTGAAACTATCCAAATGAACACAGTAACCATCTTCATCATGGGCGATCAGATGTTGAATCCATTGAGCTATTTTCAATACAGCCTATAAACCTGATAAACTACATTTGCGGCCCTTTCCGAAATATTTTTAAAAAAAATCCTATATTCAACAGCATTTCGACTGAAGATAGACTCTATACGCCAGAGTATTCGTCCCTCCTCAACGGGATATGCGCTTACCACATAAAAGCGATGAGCACTTTCGCTTGCTATTCTCTCTATCAGGACATTTGTGTCCTCTTCTAATGGCATGGGGTCCATGCTGGGTACAACACTTATTTCCCCTTCTTTCACTAAATCCCCAAGATCTTCCAGCTTTACAGGTCTGGTTGTCGCTCCTGCTTTTCTGATGTATCTAATATCTATGTCATTATTACCAGGATTTTCAGCCTGCTCTGCATTCCTTACTCTTACAGCTTCTCTGGAAAGGCGAATGCGAGCCAGCTCAATAACATAATGGTTATCCGGCTCGTCCTTTGTAATTCTCACATTTGGCCATTCTTTTATAAAGGCATAACCAGTATATTCCGGGTTGGCAACATTGGTCCTGAGATCTATTTCTCCTTCATCATAGCTGATAACGACATAGACGGTTGAAGGTGGATTAAACTCCTGTGGATTAATTGGAATCTTATCAGGCTTTGGCAGATAAAGATCACGGCCTTCGCCATCTATGGCATAGCCAGGCCCTATGTAGAGAGAAGTACCCTCTTCGGTCGCATTTACTTTTAAATTATCCAAACAACCATAAACTACGCCCGGAGTATGAAGAAATCTGTTATGGATTTTCCGTTTTTCTAAATGATATTCCTGGGAATCTTTCCAATCCTCCGCCTGAGTAAAAAAACCCTTAAAGAAATTGATTCGTTTAAATTCCATTTTTCCCCTCTTGATCGATAAAGCATATGCCAATCGTCGACTGCACTCCAATGACCATTCGGCTCAGGGAAGGAACTTCCTCCGGCTGACGCTTAGGTGTCTCGAGGCCAAGGTAACAACTGGTGTGAGCAGGCCTTGCCAGATCCAGCACATATCTGATTTTTTTTAGTTTTCTTATAAATCCATTTTGAGAAATTTGTTCCGTCGGATTCCAGATACCAGTCAGGCACCCCTTTTCAGGTACCTCGCCCATGAATTGTGTCTCGATCCATGGCACGGAAGATTCTGCTTCCCTTTGATCCGACTCAGAAGGTCGCCAGATCATGGTAAAGGACTGAAGGAGATTGGGTTTATCTATGATAAAGGTATCAAGACCAATCGAAGAGACCTTTCCTATTTCCATTCCCTGGGGCCATGCCCATTCTCTTATATGCACATCAACGTCATAGAACACTCCGAAAACATATTGTAACCCGCTGACTGTTCCACGGTGTTGATGCAGAAAGGCGGCATTCTTGATCAGGTATCTCTTTTTCCTGTCCTTTATTTTGGCCTGTTGGTCGATCTCATCTGTCTTCTCAGCAGGCCACCACTGCTTA
>JAYEFH010000173.1:0-2958 GCA_034658555.1 Thermodesulfobacteriota bacterium
CATAATTCAGCATTCAACATTATCTATAGGGGCGGCGATTTGCTATAATCTTTCCCATGCTCTTTTTCTTGAATATCGTCCTTACCGCCTTTAGGTCCATCTCCTGTTTTTCGCTCTGATAATAAATCTTCATCGTTCAGATTGGACCAGCCGGATTCCGATCGCGCTTCTGTCTCCTGTTTTATGTCTTTCTCCAAGGACTCGATATCAAGCTGGCTTTTAAGCTCCTCTGAGGCCATTTTTAATTTCCCCATATATACCGCAATCTGTTTGGCAAGCTGAGGAAGCTTATCCGGCCCGAGAACTATCAGGGCCAATGCCAAAATCAAAAGCAACTCAGGAAGCCCTATGCCAAACATTGATTATCCTCTCTTAAAGAACCTCTTGTTCCTACTGCCCAGCAGACAGAGTAATTCATAACTAATAGTACCACCCCACTGCGCCAGATCTTCAGCCGTAATAATTTCATCTCCCTGCTTGCCCAGAAGCACGGCTTCTTCGCCGAGAGATACTCCATCAAGCATGGAAACATCTACCATAAAGGCCTTCATACAGATACTCCCAACCACAGGACAACGCCTACCTCTGATAAGTACCATGGACCTGTTGGACATGGACCGCAAATATCCGTCGTCATAACCTACTGGTACCACTGCTATCCTGGAGAATCTTTTGGTGTAAAATCTGTGACCGTAGCTCACCGGTGATCCCTCAGCCGAATTGCGTATAGCTACGATTTCACTGCGAAAGCTCATAACAGGTCGCAGTTCAATGCCTTTTTGACTTTGAGGACCAGGACAGGAACCATAAATGGCCAATCCCGGCCGGACCAGATCATAATGGGCAGAGGGAAAATGGATCAGACCGGCCGAATTGGCCAGATGAACAGTTAGAGGTTTCCATCCTATGCCTCTTACCTGGTCTAAAACTGATGCAAATATATCGAGTTGAACCGTGTTAACCGGATCAAGAGGATCATCAGCAGACGACAAATGAGAATACAGACCTTCAAAGCATAGATGTGGCCACTGATTCGACTCTTTAACAATATTATAGAGTTTATCCGGTGAAAACCCGAGGCGCCCCATACCGGTATCCACCTTGAGATGCACTCTGCAGATTTTATCCCTTACAGCAGCAACACGCTCAAGAGTGTTCAGGGAAGAAACGTCAGCTACACCTGGAATAAGATCAAGGTCCAGGGCCTCTCTTTCCGCCCCTGCAGGCAATCCAGACATGAACAGGATCGGAGCTGTTATTCCTCCTTGCCTCAGAGAAACCGCCTCTTCAAGCTCTGAGACACCAAACCCCCATACACCGGCCGCTTCAAGCGTCTGGCCGACCTCCACCAACCCATGGCCATAGGCGTCGGATTTCACCACCGCCATAATACGGGCCCCTGTGCTTTTCAGAAGTCCATTAAGAACATTGAAATTATGGCGTACGGCCATAAGGTCTATTTCAATTCGATTGAGGTCTGTGTAGGACATAAGTTATCTTTCAAATTTCACTGCCAAAATACAAAATCAACAAAGTGTAAACTACTTTTGACTTGTCGTGAACGATGCCGATATTTGACACTGTATTTGGGCTTTTTGGGGGGAGGACAGCCCTTATGGCTTGGCAGCAATAGTCTCTTGTGCCCATTCAAGGGCAGCCCTCACCCTTGGAGCAACTAAAGAAAGCGCCTCTTTATACAATACCCAGCGATACTCATCGTGCTCAGGTCTCCCTATTTCCGGATTTACCGGAAGGCTTACACGGGACTCGCAGGTCTCTGCTATATAATAACGGGCCACCTTACCGCGGCCATAAGGTCCTGTCTCCCGGTAATCGTATCCCCAGCGAAAGTTGAGGTCATTCAAGGTAGTCTCCTCCTCTACCTCCCTCTTGGCGGCTTCAACTGGAGACTCACCCGGCTCCACAATCCCTTTTGGAAAATCCCAAAAACCAAAGGCCCTGAGCAATAGATATTTCAACTGGACTTCATTCCTCCAGACTATTATTACTCCTGCTGAAAGAATTTTTTTCTTTATCATATTGCTCTCCACTGAATTCTTCATTCCTAATTCCCCTCACTCGGTCCCTATAAAAAACTGTCTCAAATCAGATTTATCCCATTCAAGGGCATGATTTATCTCTTTCAGGAGCCTTAGCTTGTCCTGAGGCAGGGGCCTTGATCGTTCGTTTCAAGGTTCAAACAGCCATGGAAAATTTCCATTCACGCGTTAGACCCGTCTTTTCCTGGTTTCAATAAATGCGATTTTCTGTCAGTTAAGTGTTGCACCGTCTGAACATACACTCTATTCTGTCTTTGTTGAGTACTCACAATATAAGAACAAACAGGAAATTTCCCAACTTCAGTTAGAAAGGATGGAAGCATGTTTGTGAGCGAGAAAGAGAAGACAGAACTATACAACTTGCTTGAAAGCTGGACAACTGACCCACACAATAATAAGAGTGCCTTTTTCAAGCTAAGAGACAATCTCATGGAAAAGAAGGATGCGACCCTAACCTTTAAGTCGCGTCCAAGTGTGAGTTATTCGTTCAGGGCAAGCTTAGACAAATCGGGCGAGGATAAACTTTTTGTCATGGTTGATATCATAGATGATGACCCTGAAGACCGGTGGCTTTCAGTATGTTTTTACGGGGATATGATCACAGATCCGGATGAAACTGGAAATCTGATTCCTCAAGGTCTCCTTGGGGAAGACGGCTACTGCTTTGATATTTATGAGTATGACGAATCCACAATTTCCTATGTTGGGCAAAGAATTGATGAGGCCTATGCAAAAACGTTGGCTTGTTAAGAAAGTATCCAATGCGGACATGGCTCTCTCCACTTTTTTCATTTAATAACGAACACAGCTCTCCCAATTTCCTATACGATACCGATTGATCCATCCTATGGGTACTGGTAAAAAACAAAAAAAGGCCGCACTGAAATATTCTATCCCA
>JAYEFH010000174.1:0-12425 GCA_034658555.1 Thermodesulfobacteriota bacterium
TCAAGAAGAAATGTGCAGAATTTTAGATAAATATCTATAAAATCCATAAGTTATAGTTCTATATTGCACAATTTATTATGAGAAATCTTTTACTTGTAGTTTCAAGTAGTTAAGTCCATAAAGGATCGTTTCTTGTGACCTCTGATCTTATTAATTATTTTTTTGTATTGCACCCGTTTAGACACTGACTACAAAAGATGGACTTGCTTTTTTATCGCGTCGGCAATTTCGTTAAAAGTCATTGTCAAGTCACCGTCGTCAGGACACTCTTTATATTGGTCATCTGTGTCGGCAATGTTTTTAAGGAACCCGCTATTTACAGTACCTAAACCAATGCAATAAATTATTATACCTTCCTCCTTTAGCTTTCTGGCGTGGTATAGGGTCATCTTTCCTGCAACTCCAAGGGAAGGATCGTCTTGATCCACTACATAAGAAGCTTTCAAAAACGAATTATCAACGTTAATATTGCAGTAAGGAGAATCACAACAATTGGAGGGAAGACCGCCAAAACACCACCCAGAGGAACAGTAGGCATCTATAGAATAATCGTCTTCATATTCACCGTATTCATCATTCCACAGAGGGTCAAACACATGCCACCGGGTATTTTTGTAACGTAGTCTATATACAGGTTCACCCGTGACATGATACACGGAATTATTAGGCTCATTCGTGTCACTGCAGTCCCATTTACACTGTGTCAACTCGTCCTCCGGCAAGCCATCCTTTGGTAGACCATCCCCAGTGGGCCCAAAATACACAGATGTCCCATTCACATCCAGGTAAAACACTCTCTCACCTGTATTGGGATCTATGTCTATGTGATTCTTAACCTTGTGTTCACCCGTAAACGGATCATGGAGCCAGCCCCTGTTGCACACTTCGTTCCCATCAGCAAGATGCGGGTTCCCATCAAGACCCGGACAAACATCCGTCAGCCCTTCCGTATTCCCTTTTAGGCCAAACTCCCTCCAGGTCGTAGGGTTATTTGGGGAAGGAATTACCGCATCATACGTTATGCCATTGCGAGTGAAAGGACATCTAAAGGCATCAGGCCGTCCATCAGTGAAAAAAATTAAAAACTGTGTAGCGCGCTGACTTTTCGGAACATCCTCTGCATATTTTGTAAAGGTTGTGGCAGAATCTCCATTTCTCTTTTGATCATCATCAGCCTGATCGAGGGCATCCTCCATATTGGTATCATGATCACCTTCGGTACCCAGCTCGAGGCCATTAATAGCACCGATCATTCCACTAACAAAGTTATTCTGAAGATCAAGCGGCACTTGTACACCGGTGGAAAAGATGATAAGGCCCATCCTATCTACTTCTTGAGTTTCTACAAAATGATTGACAAAGCTTTTGGCGGCGTTTTTAAGATTGCTAAGACTAGATTTCATGGAATATGATCGGTCCAGGACCAGCATGATTTCTAACGGTGTTCTCCCTGCTGCGCAGGAAACGCACACATCGGCAGTATTAATTCCGACGAAATTGCCAAAGAACGTTTCAGCGGAGGCCCGAATAGTGCCTCCAATCTTTGGCATTCCTGCTGACGATTTGTCCACAATAGCAATGCCATCAGTATCCCTGTGAAAGCCCAAATATCCTTGAGGGAAGTTCTCTCTTGCCACATCCTCAGCCAGTGGCTTCCAGTTTGTAATTCCGTATGCCTGCATCCCTGCCAGGACTGCGGCATCGCATGCCTCCTGTGCTTTTGCCTTTGCTGCATACCACCTGCCGGCATCAAAACCTAAGGCAGTGAATCCAATGAGTACGACCAGAAGAAGTACAAATATTACCGCTACGGCCCCTTTTGGATTATTGAGAATCCTCTTTTTTTTCATTTTTCCTAAACCTGGAATCCTAAAAGAAAGCCTTGCAGCTTCTTATAATAACCCCACCCCCATCCATTGGCAGAATACCTTCAATAAAATTGGGAAGTGGGGTAATAGGTTCATATTTATAAAACACCTCTACCACCCCAAGTTCACTTTTATCCGGGGCTTGATTGCCTATATCAAATTCCAGATGGCTATAAATGTGCGGCAAGGCATCTTGTCTTGGTGGTTGTCCTTCCTCACCTATAGCACTATTAATATTCATGCCGCCTCTCTTAACCTGACAAACAATCATGGGCGTATCCCCCTGTTGCCAAGCTCCCTCGATTTTGGAAACGATTATTTTCCACTTGTCCTTGTTGTTAGCTCTAAGAATAGGGCTGCCGGCGTCCTCAAGCAAATTAAGCAGATCTGTTGCTTCTTGAGTGGCGTTTATATCCATATACCCATACTTCTTTTCCCTCGCGAAGATTTTACCTCCACCCAATCGGCTTACTTCGGTCGTCACCTGCCGGACCCATACAAATTTGCCCAAGTCAATGATGCCAAATATCAGAACAGGCAAAATAAAAGCAACTATTATGGCAAACTCCACTGTCACGCTGCCCCTGGGTAGACCAGATACTCTATGTCTGAAGTGACATGACATGTCTTTATTCCGTACTATAAAGCGACGGTGATTCAAGCTTATAAGTGTGACGAACCTTAATAATAGTATTACCATTAGCACCATCAGGGAAAAAAGCAGCTATCATAGGGAAAAAAAATTTATGGGTATATTGGGTTGTAACCTCCCTAATATCCGCAGTATCCGTTGAATTTGTAGAATATGTAGAGACAGTTATAGACAAATCATTAGGGTCAACTGCAATAGAGGCATAATCCCTAATTACTTGCCTCACACTGGTGTCGTTGCTAGATACCGCACCAACGACGCCCCCTTCATGGTTCGCCAGCTTTATGGTGTGCTTGACAAAAAAATACCATCCAAAGTCAATGATACCAAAAATAAAAATAAAAAAAATGAGCGCCACAAGACTAAACTCAACTGCTGATGCACCCTTACTGTTCCTGAGTTTTCTGACTACCATTTGATTTTTATTATTTTAAAACTTAGCCGCCTTCGGCAGTATTTTCTTGCCTGTTGTGGAAATCACTTCGCTCATTTTTTCTTGTTCCAGTGCCTTCTTTGCCATCTTCAGGTTTTTATTTGCACTTGGATAAAATGAGGGCTTAATATCAATGGCCTTTTCAAATACTGCAATAGCCTCTTCGTATTTTCCCTGCAGGAAATAGCAATAGCCCAGGTTATTATAAGCTGCCGGCCTGTCACCGGCTTTTTTGAATGCCTCCAGCGCCTCTTCATATCTATCCAATTTCCCCAACACCAGACCAAGATTGTTGTAAACCTTTGCATTCTTGGGATCAGACCCTGCTTCTATGGCCTTTAGAAGTGTCTCAGCAGATTTTTTGTATTCCCCGTTTAAATAATAAGACATACCTAAATTATTAAGTAAGATGTACTGATCCGGTTTGATATTGATAGCTGCTTTATAGTGAGCAATTGCATGATAAAAGCGTAACTTGCGGTCATAAATCATGCCTAAACCATTATGAGACAGCCAGAGGTCCAAATTCAGTTGAAGGGCCTTCTGAAAGTTTTTTTCCGCCTCGTCATATTTCCCCTTCTGCATAAAGGCCTGCCCCCTTCCTTCATAAGCCGGAGCATGGCCGGTATCCTTCTCTAATATTTTTTGAAACTGCTTCAATGCCTCATTGGGCAAATCCCTTTTTAGAAATAAAAGACCTACCTTGTAGCGGACCCTGTTCTGTCCGGGGTTAAGCTCCAAAGTTTTATTATATTGAATAAAGCTCTCATCCATATTACCTTGTTGAAGATACTGGTCTCCTAACTTTTCATATTCTTCAGCCGTCAAATCAGGCTCTTTTTTGGGAATTTCCTCTATTGGGAGCTCTTGCCTATGTCTGTCCGGAATACTTTTATATTTCCCTTGTTTCGGTAGCCAGTTTTTCGCAAAAGGATAATCCTTGGAAGAGCATCCACCCAAAAGGCTGATGCTTGATAATATAAACAAAGACAAGCAGATAAAATTTATACAGGTGTTACTCAGCCGTTGTTGCCGCATTATTTCATTCCTATGAAATTTCTTGCTATTGAAATGACGCCAGGACCGACTATAATCACCATAAGGCATGGAAAAATAAAAAGCATAAGAGGTATTGTCAGTTTTACCGGTATCCTGGCGGCAATTGTTTCCGCTGTTATTTGCCTCTTTGACCTCATGGAGTCAGAGTGTACCCGCAGTGTCTGGATGACACTGACCCCCAGTTCATCTGACTGATTAAGCAGCGTTACCAATGAGGAAACGTCATCCAGACCTATCCTGTCGGCCAGGTTCCTTAATGCCTCTTTCCTGGACTTGCCTGCCCTGATTTCCAGATTTAACAACCCGAACTCCTCGCCTAAGACCAGGTTTGTCTTATTCAGCTCTCTGCCCACCCTATTCAAGGCGGCATCCAGTGCTTGGCCTGCTCCCATACACACAACCAGGAGGTCCAACAGATCCGGAAAACCCTTCCTAACTTGCTCTGTCCTTTTTTTTGCCTTCCACCCAATCCACAGAGTCGGCAAATAGAAACCGGCAGCCGCAGCCACCACGGCACATAACATGACCCGAACATTGGTAAATATCACAAAATAGGCAATTACCAATACCATTATAAGAAAAAAAATTGTCAGAAAGATCCTTGTGCCGAAAAACAGGGCTTGTGCATTCTTTCCTCTGTATCCTGCCCTGAAAAGGGCCATCTTCGTGCCGGAAAGCTTCTCATCCTCCTCATTGAGAAAGCTAAACCGGCCAAGATATTTAATGATATTGGTAAAAAAATTAAATTTTGTGGATATCTTTTTATTATGCTCATGTATGCCCATGACATGTTCCATTCGCTCCTTGACGGAATTCCTGGAAAAGGCAAGATAGATAGACGCATAAAATACGCTGAAAACCGCCACAAATACTGCGCCCAATACTATTAAATCCGCCATTTCAACCCCCAAAAACACTCAAACCTCAAACACATCCACCTGATCCTTGCATTTCATCACTACGAACTATAATTTCTTTGCTCCATGCTTCCTGCTTCTCCAGTTCAAATTTTTATATTGACCATTTTTTTCATCAAAAGAATTCCCAGAAAAAACCAAATTGCTGCACCTATAGCCATTTTCTGACCCAATGGGTCAGAAAACAGTAATGATATATATTCCCGGTTGGACATGAAAATAAAAGCACCCACACCAAATGGAAGCAGACTCAGAAGCCAGGCGGACAAGATCCCCTCAGACGCTAAGGCTTTGACCTTTGCAAAAAGTTTAAATCTTTCACGAATAATATGAGCTATACTGTCCATCATTTCCGACAGATTACCGCCGGTTTCCCGCTGGATAATTACCGAAGTAATAAAAAAGCCCAGATCTTCGCAATCCACCCTTTTGGTAAGGTTCTCCAAGGCATCATTAAGACTCAATCCATAATAGATTTCGGAAGAAACTTTTTTAAACTCGGTCCCTATTGGGTCAGGAAACTCATCAGCCACCATTAAGATTCCTGCCGGAAAGGAATGACCGGCCCTAAGTGAACGGCTCAATAAGTCAAGGACATCAGGAAGCTGCTTCTGAAAAAGCTTCATCCTTTTCTTCTTTTTATACAAAATATAAAAAGAAGGGAGTATTCCCAAAAGCCCTGCTCCCAAGACCCCTAAAATAAATTTTTTTCCTATAATCCAACCACCCAGAAAACCCAGAGAACCAAAAAAAAGGGAAAGCAAAACAAAAAAACCAAGAGGAAGCCTAACGCCGGCCTTTTTAATAACACAGTCAATATTTCTAAATTTTGGAACATTGGAAAGAAATTTATTCAGCCATGGAACATAACTGAAAACCCTTGTGCGAATTATACTTATTTCTTCCAATGCGTTTTCCCCTGAAACAGTATCCAATCTCCTTCTGATCGCACGTTTTTTGAATGAATTTATTAAAAAATAAATTCCTATAATTAATAAAATTGCGATAAAAAATGCCAGTATCCCTATTATAATAATGGTAATGTCCATAGTCTTTACCCATTCATTAGATTACCGTTCACCGCAGAGAGATTATTCTTTAGAATCAAGAACCAACCTGCGTATTCTATAGCCCCTTGCGGTGAGTCTTTTTACTGCTCCGTCATTTCTTTGCCTCCTTTGCGTCTTGAGCGCAGCGGGAGGTGAATGACTTTTTTAGATCGAAATCAAACCTCCGCTACCTTATCAGGATCAAACATGTCATTGGGAATGGATATATCATAAGTCTTGAATTTTTCTACAAACCTGGGCCTAATTCCAGTAGCCCTGAATATCCCTTTAATCTTGCCGTCCTCATGCAGACCTGTTTGTTCAAATCGAAATACCTCCTGAAGGCCGATAACGTCATCTTCTATCCCCACGATCTCCTGGATGCTCATGATCTTTCGCGTTCCATCGGCAAGACGGACCGTCTGAACAACCACATCCACGGCAGAGGAAATATAATAACGCAAATTTTTAATGGGGATATCTACACCTGTCATGGAAACCATAGTCTCCATCCGGCTCAAGGCATCCCTGGCGCTATTGGCGTGGATGGTGGTCAGACAACCATCGTGGCCGGTGTTCATGGCCTGAAGCATATCAAATGTCTCCGGCCCTCTTACCTCGCCGACAATGATTCGGTCAGGACGCATCCTCAAGGTGTTTATCACCAGGTCTCGCTGGACAATCGCTCCCTTTCCCTCAATATTCGGAGGTCTGGTCTCCAGGCGGACTACGTGTTCATGCTGAAGTTGAAGTTCTGCCGCATCTTCGATTGTAACAATCCGTTCGGCATCAGGAATAAAATCCGACAGGACATTCAGAAGGGTTGTCTTACCACTTCCTGTCCCACCGGAAATTAAAACATTCAAACGGGCCTTGACGATACCTTTAAGCAACTCTCCAACCTCCTGGGTCAAGGCTTTTAACAGAACCAGGGTCGACAATTTTAAGCGCTCCACTGCAAACCGCCTAATGGAAAGAGAGGGACCATCCAGGGCCAAAGGCGGGATTATGGCATTGACCCTGGAACCATCAAGCAACCGGGCATCCAGCATGGGGGCGGATTCATCAATTCTCCTACCAACATTGGAAGCGATTTTATCTATAATTCTCGAGAGATGATCATCGTTTTTGAATCGAATCTCTGTAGGCTCCAATTTGCCGAATCGCTCGACATATACATGATTATAGCCATTAACGAGGATATCTGATATTGCAGGATCTTCGAGAAGGGGCTCCAGGGGACCCAATCCCAGCACCTCGTTCTGAACTTCTTTGATTAATTTCTTTTTTTCACTCAAATTCAAAGGAACAGATTCTGTAGCCAGAATCCTGTCAACCAGGACCCGGATTTCTCGTTCCAGTACAGAATTATTAACAGAATCCAGCATGGAAAGATCTATCATATCCAGTAACTTGTCATGGATTCTGCCTTTTAATTCCTGATACTCATTTTCTGACAGATATCCCAAGCTTTTTTCATGTTTTGCATTAGTATTTGTACGCATAGTTTCCATATCCGTAACCGTTCACGGGTTCAGATTTCACCGTTCAGGGTTACCTTTTCCCGTTGATTTTGCGAGATAGGTCTTGGGCCAAGTGTCATACCTCATTGGATTGATGATTGATCATTGCTCTATTGTTCTACTCTCACACCTTCTCCATTCCCGCCTGCCCCGCAAGCCTGGCGAGTGGGACGGTTACAGTCTATCAATCAACTATTTTATCAGACCCCACAATCGAGACATTTTTTGCTTCTTACCCCGGATACGCAAGGCCATTTCCTTGAAAGACTTGGTCACCTTGGAACTGTTAGCTGTATGGATAAAAGATTTGCCCTGATTTATGGAAGTAACTACTGTGACATAATCGCTTGGGATAAGCCAGAATACCTTCTGGCTTAAGACCTTTTCCGCTTCAGCCAGGGAGATGTCCGCATTCTTGTCATATCGATTAATAACCGGACTGAATTTAGGCTTATCAAAACCCATATTTAAACATATATCCACAAATCTTTTTGCGTTTTTCAATGATGCCAAATCCAACTGAGTAATAACAAAGACGTTCTCTGAGAGTCCAAGCGCTACCATGGCAATCTGATCAAGAGAACGATTGGAATCAACAACTATGTAATCAAACATCCCCTGCATTAAACTGAATATCTGCTTTACACCATCAAGGCTTACTATTTCCGCCTCTTCCGGGCTAACTGGAGGAGCAAGAATGTATATACCCGAGTCATGCTTGATCATCGCGCTTGAAAGGAATTCAGAGTCCAGTCGTAAGATATTTTGCGTTACATCAGCAATGGTGTTGGAAGGTTCTATATCCAGAAAAAGGGGAATATCACCAAATTCCAAATTTAAATCCACAAGGCATATGCGAACCGAATCACCCGTCTGGGCCAAGGCCTCAGCAAGGTTCACGGCTACGGTTGTAGATCCCATTCCTCCCTTACTTCCCAACATACTCAATATTTTTCCATGCTTGCCCTTTTGGGGTTTTCCGTGTTCAAGGTTTTTCTTATATCTGGCAAAGGCAATCTCAACTTCTTCCTTTTTTATAGGCTCTGAAAAGAATTCCCTTATGCCCATTTTCAGGGCTTTCTTCATAATTTCGTAAGATGCTGAGGTAATAAAAATTTCAGGGTAGGACGGAGAACGCTGTATGGCCTCCACAGATTCAAGGTCCTTTTCAGAATCAGGTCCCACTTCAAAAATAACTACATCAGGAAGCTTGGATCCCTGATGCTCAATTATTGATAAATCTTCCAGGGAATTGACAATCTTTTGAAACCTCTCAAGTAATTTGGTGCTTTTTACGTCCAGACGCACAAAAATCATTTTATTCCCCTAATATTGATATGATTGATTTCTTCTTTTCTTCCTTTTTAAAACCTTCCCTATACTCATGCATCACAGTAGCGGCAGCCTGTCCGTCCAACCCCTTACAGTGCTCAAGGTTCTTACCTGCATCAGGATCAAGGATCTGACTGGTATTAGCCTGCCGCACAGATTCACCGTAATCGGCATCTACACTGGAAGGTGCTTCGGAACAACCTGAAAAAACAATGATTATTCCAACTAATCCTATAAGAGCGATGATTTTTTTTAACATGTTGTTTCTCCTACGGAGCAATATGCCCAAAATTCCCTTCCAACCCTTCATCTCTAAAAAGCACAGAGGATCTTTTCTCTCTCTTCTGAACTCCCTCTTTGAGTCCCAGGAGATAAAATTCAAAGTCATTAGGCTCTACATACGCATCTGTCGGGAGGGTCTGCTTCGCCATATCCAGAGGTTTTACAAGATGGGGGGTTACGATAATAACCAGCTCGCTCTCATGTTTTCTAAACTCCGAGCTCCTGAACAGTGCTCCAAGGACGGGTATATCGCCAAGGATGGGATATTTTGCAACATCCTCATAAACCTTCTCATTCAGCAGGCCGGCAATGGCAAAGCTCTGTCCATCATCCAGCTCAATAGTGGTAGAGGCATACCGGGTGGTCAACGCCGGTATTACAAATCCCCAGAATTCCACAGCATGCTCATAATCAAGCTCGGATACAGCGGGCATTACCTTCAAACTGATTTTGTTGTTACTGAGAACCCTGGGGGTAAACTGAAGTTCTACACCGTATTTTTTCCATTCTATTTTAACCTCATCCCAATCTCCTGGTACAGGTACCGGGAATTCACCACCTGCAAGGAATTCAGCGTTCTCTCCACTGAGGGTGATAAGGGTAGGCTTTGCCAGGATCTTGATTATGCCCTCTGTTTTTAAGGCATCAATAAATCCTGTCCAGCTTGCATTGCCGTGTTGAAACCTGAAAAGTGCATTAATTGGTGAACTAACACCAATCGTTGGCAATTCATCTATGTTGATCAGATTCTTTAACATGCCGAATGCGAAATCTTCTCCACTAAAGTAGGAGAAATTAACGCCCAATCTCTTCATTAGCTTACGCCCCATCTCGGCCACACGAACTTCCAGCATCACCTGCTGCACTCCGCCTACCTGCATGAGGTTCACTACCTTGCCCACCGTTGCCATCTGCTCCCTCTCATTCCACCACTCACCCTTTTCTGACCCTCCTCCTTTTCCTCCTACCGAAATGCCGGATTTACCTGCATCTCCTCGTCGAGGCATGACAACAGCTTCGGCCAGATCCATAGCGATGGATATATTGGTTGTGCTGGATACCACGCCTGAGAGGATGACGGAATCACCGGCTCCGACAACTTCAATAGGTTCATCAGGCAAAATTTCTTTCAGTCTTTTCTTCATCAATTTACAAGGATCAATGCATTTCCATACTTTCAGCTTAAAAGCATTTGTACAATCATTTCCTTTGCCTTTACATATTACTATATTGGTTGAGCCCACATCCTTTGCCGTAATAAGGACATACATTCGCTTGCCTGCTTTTTTCAGCTTCACGTCGGCTATAGTCGGGTCACCAATAGAAACCAGCCAGGTATTTCCACCACACCCTCTCACTGTGGACTCGCCCACGGACAGGTTTATGGTCTTACCCTTTTCAGATGCGCATATTCCTACTGGAACAAAAAGAACAACCATAAAAAACAGGCATATAATTCTGTAATTGGGTATCATAATAACTCCTGCTATAAACTACGGATGGAAATATCACTTCCCTTAATAACCACCCCAATTTTCTTAGGCGTCCTTTTCTTAGGCGCCTCTTTTCTGAGCCCGGTGCGCGAAATAAGCTCTGATGTGGTAACGCCTTTTGTAGCCGCAGTCCTGACATCACCAGTCCTCCTGAGTGCCAAACGAATCTTTCCCTTAGTAGCGGCTATGGCCAGCTTTTCCGACTGTTCAGGAGTTACCTCAAGGGTGACAACATTGACTTTGACTGCCTCTCCCTCATTTACCTCCATTTGTGTGCCCGCAGCCAATACCGGTATGTCTTGAAGGATTATCTTGCTGATAGGACCTTTCCCGATCTTCTGATTTATGGTCACCAGGACATCTACATTGGAGCCAGGGTAAACAAACCCTGCTACACCGATAACTTCATTGACCTTTACGCTCATTGCGCGCTTTTTATCCTTAATCACTCCATAGAGTCCGGCTTTTGAACCTTCAGGAGCCAATTTTGATTCCAGAATAGGTTCATTTATCACTACATCGGTCTTCAGTACCCGATCCTTTATTTCTTCAATACTGGTGAAATGACCGGCCGGCAGGCATTTTTCAGGTAAAAAAATTACGTCGAGATTTTCAGATGAGAGCTTAACCCCCCAATGAAGGTCATTCGCTGCTGCCACCACCGGCAGCAATAGCTCCCGTGACACCTTTCGAATCGGCGTCGGTTTTTGCTTTTGCATCCAGCAATAAATCACAAAAGTGGTGATACCCGCCAGAACCAATGCAGCTACCAGCATGATGGGTCCTTTATGTTTTTCCATATTGCCTCCAGTTCGTTAATTCACTGAGTTCATTAGCAGCCAACTACTCAGAACTGAAAAACCCGGTCTCCCAGCCACAGGGAAAGAATGGTCCCCAAGGCAATAGGCAGGCCGTAACATATCTTTAAGTTCCGATTTACAGATTTATATGAAATAGACTTGGTAAGAAAAAAGCCCTTAACCGTTTCCCATATATTTTTGAGTATCTTCCCGAGCACACCCGCCTCGGCCATGACCGCCACTGAATAAAGCCCTCCTATTACGGCTGAAAACAAGAAGGCATGAAAGACCCCTTCCCAGCCGAGGAAGGCGCCAATGGCCCCCATAAGCTTTACATCAGCAGCCCCAACGCCTCCTAAAAGGTAGAAAAGAAGTAACAGACAAATACCCAGAACCAAGCCTGCAGAACTGAATATGAGACCATCTAAACCACCTGTAACAACATGATACATAAGCCCAATTCCCCAGCCGGACAGAGTCAGATAGTTGGGTATCCTCCGCGACCTGACATCTATTATGACCGCTATAAGTACCAGAATAATTACAACAATATCGGGAACGTTCAGTATCAAAAAAACCCCTTTTCAGCCTGAATAAAATGGCAAAATTTTTTCTCCACCAGACATCTCGCCAACATCGCCGGCGTTTCTGTTGCCACAGATTCATGTTGTCAGTATTCTTTTATCGGATGATTTGATTTGATACTTTAAAAAAATCAGAAGTTTTTTAAGAAATATGGGACATCCTTCATTCGCCGGGTTACACTTATCCCCCAGAAGGGTGCATTATAGATATGTTAATTGTCCATGGCCTAAACTGAGAAAACAAAATTTATAGTATAGGAATTCCCATTTTTTTGACAGGATCAACAGGATTGTCAGGATAAAAAATCCTGATTATAACGGATTTAGGGGAGGCCACAATCCTTGTTATTTCAAGATGTTATGTTCTTATCGAAGGTGCCGAAAATACGAATATAAGCCCAAGTAGATGATGGGTGCAATACAAAAAAGTGAC
>JAYEFH010000175.1:0-2946 GCA_034658555.1 Thermodesulfobacteriota bacterium
TGGGATTACACCCTCCAATGAACTATCCCCTTCATGAGACATACCTCTGTCAGGATTCAAAACAACAACAAAGGCTGCTTTTCAGAAACCCAACAGGTCAAGACTGCATAGAATAGCGTTTTATCAATCATTGCAACATATTGAATTGTAATCCTTGCATGACTGAGTATTCCGACGCATTCCGGCCACCCATTCCGATCTAAATCGGCCACCCATTCCGATTCATTCCGGCCACTGATTCCGATCTAATCCGGCCACCTATTCCGAACCATTCCGGCCACCCCGGAGCTTGCTGTAAGCACTTTGCGACGCTGGATAATTGACCTTGTCAGGGATACTGTCCCTCAAAAACTTTTGAGGAGGTATCCATGGCAAAAAGGAGATTATCTATGCGTAAAATCAAAGAGGTTCTAAGGCTAAAATGGGCACACAAATTGAGCAACCGGAAGATTGCCAAAAGCTGTTTTATTTCCCGCAGTACGGTTGCTGATTACCTTCTCAGGGCAAAACTGGCTGGCCTTTCATGGCCCCTTGACCCTGGGTTGGATGATGCTGCCATTGAAAACCTGCTTTTTCCTGTCACGGACAAATCTGTTCCTGCCGAAAGCCGGATGCCTGACATGGAATACCTGTACAGGGAGCTGAAGAGAAAAAGCGTTACCATGCAGCTTCTCTGGTACGAATACAAACAGGCAAACCCCGATGGCTATCAGTACAGCCAGTTCTGCAATCTTTACCGGCAATGGGTCAAAAAGCTGGACCTGACCCTAAGACAGGAGCACCGGGCCGGGGAGAAGCTCTTCATTGATTATGCCGGGCAGACGGTTTCTATAGTGGACCCTAAAACCGGTGAAATCACCGAAGCACAGATCTTCCTGGCCACCCTCGGAGCCAGCAATTACACATTTGCAGAGGCATCCTTGTCACAGGAGCTTCCTTCCTGGATCAAATCTCATGTCCATGCCTTTGAGTTTTTCGGCGGCGTAGCAGAAATCCTGGTCCCCGATAACCTCAAGACAGGCGTCACCAATCCCTGTAGATATGAACCAGATATCAACCCTACTTATCAGGATCTGGCAGAGCATTACGGCACTACTGTTATCCCGGCGCGATCCCGAAAACCAAAGGACAAGGCGAAAGTCGAATCAGCAGTTTTTCTGGCTGAACGCTGGATCCTGGCGGCGCTCAGGAACCACACCTTCTTCAGCCTCAATGAACTCAATCGAGCCATTGCTGAGAAACTCCATGATCTTAACAATCGCAAGTTCCAAAAACTCAATACCACCCGAAGGCAATTGTTTGAAACCGTAGACAAGCCTGCTCTCAAATCCCTTCCATCACGTCCATATGAGTATGCTGAGTGGAAAAAGGCCAGGGTCAATATCGACTACCATATCGAGATCGACCGCCACTACTACAGCGTACCTTATCAGCTTGCAAGAAAACAGGTTGACGTCCGTTTTACCTCCAGCACCGTGGAGGTACTGTTTAAAAATAAACGGATAGCAAGTCATCAAAGAGACTACCGGAAAGGAGCCTTTACAACGCTTATAGAGCACATGCCCAAGAGCCATCAGAGATATCTTGAATGGACACCATCGAGGATCATCCGGTGGGCAGAGAAAAACGGCCCAAAGACTAAAAGGCTCATTACTCGAGTCCTGGATAGCAGAACTCATCCGGAGCAAGGCTACAGATCTTCACTCGGTATCATGCGCCTGGGGAAAGCTTACTCCCCCGAACGACTCGAAGCGGCATGTGAGCGGGCTCTCTTTATAAAAGCCTACTCATACAAAAGCGTTCAGTCCATCTTAAAGAAAGGCCTCGACCAGCAACCCTTTCTCTTTGATCAAATAGAAAACACCAAACCCCTTAATCACCATAATATCCGTGGAAAACACTATTACCAATAAAAGGAGAATACACAATGCTCAATGAGCAAACACTTGAAAAACTCTATGCCATGAAACTTAATGGCATGGCAGATGCCTTTAAAGACCAGCTTCAACAACCCAATATCAATGACCTCCCCTTTGAAGATCGTTTTGCACTCCTTGTGGATCTTCAGTGGACCTGGAAAGAGGATCGGCGCATGAAGCGCTTACTCAGTAACGCAAAACTCAAAATCAATGCCTGTGTGGAGGACATCGATTACAAAACTCCCAGAGGGCTCGATAAATCCGTAATCCTGAGACTGGCCACCTGTGAATGGATCAGAAATGCACAAAATATCATCATCACCGGTCCTACAGGGGGTGGTAAAACTTACCTGGCTTGCGCACTGGCAAACAGGGCCTGTCGAAGCGGTTACTCCGCTTTTTACATCCGAATTCCTCGTCTCTTTCAGGAACTCGCCATAGGCAGGGCCGACGGTACCTATGCCAAGCTCATGAACAAGTTGGCAAAAACCAAAGTCCTCATCCTCGATGACCTCGGCCTCGCTCCCATGACATCTCCAGAACGTCGAGACCTTTTGGAAGTTATCGAGGACAGACACGGACTGTCCTCAACTATAGTGGCCACTCAGCTGCCCATAGAAAACTGGCATGACAATATCCGCGATCCCACCATCGCAGATGCTATCCTGGATCGCCTTATCCACAATGCTCACAAAATTAACTTGAAAGGAGAGTCCATGAGAAAATTGCATTCATCCTTGACTAACAAAACAGATTCTGAGAAATAACAAAATACCAGCGTCGCTTCGCTCCGACTAAATGGCCGATCTGTCTCGGAACAGGTGGCCGGTTATCTTCGGAACGGGTGGCCGGAATGGTTCGGAACAAGTGGCCGAATTCATCGGAATACACAAGATAGATCCAGTTGTGGACGAAGCACGGTTATATGTCGGGCTGGATCTGTTATTTTCGAGATATCCGGGAAGGTTCGGTTACACGAAAGGTGTGGGGTATGATTCCCTTGATATGTTCAAAAAATGAGTTTTCC
>JAYEFH010000176.1:0-2945 GCA_034658555.1 Thermodesulfobacteriota bacterium
CAGGATTGCGGTCAGGGGACCGCTCTATGCCGGAAGAGATAAATCGTCTTCTGACCGATGCCTTGAGCGATGCCTTGTTTGTCACTGAGGAGGCGGCGGTTACCAACCTATTGCGAGAAGGCATACCAAGGGAGAAAATCTTTTTTGTCGGAAACGTCATGATTGATACCCTGCACCGGCACTTGGAAAAGGCCCGCAGGTCCGAGATCAAAAAGACCCTTAAAATTAACGGTCGTTATGGCCTGGTAACCCTGCACAGGCCCAGCAACGTGGACACCAGAGATGCCCTGGAGCCCTTGATCCGGTGCTTGCAAGAAATCAGCAGGGATTTGTTTCTTGTCCTTCCTTTACATCCCAGGACAAAGGCCAGTCTGGAGAGATTAGGATTACTGGAAGGATTCAATGATACCCAGGGGATAAGTCTAATCGACCCTTTGGGCTATCTGGATTTTTTAAACCTCCTTGATTCGGCCACAATGGTATTAACTGATTCCGGTGGCATTCAGGAAGAGACAACAGCCCTAGGTGTGCCGTGTATAACTCTCAGGGAAAATACCGAACGTCCGGTAACCATAACCATGGGTACTAATTATCTTGTGGGAACAGACCCTGTCGAGATTCTTGCTACTGCCAGGGAAATTTTGTCCGGAAAAGGCAAGAGGGGGAAAATACCTCCGTATTGGGACGGCCTTTCAGGTGAGCGGATTGTGGCCGGCCTGGCAGATTTATCGTTTTATCGTACTGCGCCGCAGATTGGTTTTTTCAGCGGAATCAACTATGAGTTACATTCTACTGACGGTTGATGTCGAGGATTGGTTCCAGGTAGAAAACCTCCGTTCCCATTTTCCTTTTAACTCTTGGGATTCCTGCGAACTCCGCGTCGAAGACAACACCCATGTCCTCCTTGATTTGTTTGACCGTTTTCATGTTTCAGCGACCTTCTTTGTGCTTGGTTGGATAGCTGAGCGTTGTCCCGGTCTTGTAAAGGAAATAAAGACTCGTGGACATGAAGTGGCATCTCACGGTTACGGCCATCAGCTTTGTTATGATCTCTCCTCCCCTGAACTCAAGGAAGACCTTTATCGAAGCAAGTCCTTCCTTGAGGATATTATAGGTCGGCAGGTCTACGGCTATCGTGCCCCGAGTTTTTCCATAACTCAAGAACTTGTGGATATTCTTGAAAAGCTCGGCTTTCGTTATGATTCCAGCTACAATGATTTTTCCATGCACAGCCGATACGGAAAGATGGACAGTATTCAACAGTACTTCCCGAAAGCAAGGTCGAATCAAAAAAATATTTTTACAGAGCTGCCGATAAGCAATCTGAAACTGGGTGGGAAAAGCATCCCCTGGGGTGGAGGCGGCTATTTCCGGTTATGGCCGTTTTGGTTATTCAAACAGGGTGTAGTCCGGATTCTCCGACAGCAAGAATACTACCTGTTCTATTGTCATCCCTGGGAATTTGATCCCGACCAGCCCAGAGTGGATGGTATAAGATCGGATCGGCGTTTCCGCCACTATGTGAATCTTGCTGAAACATCAAACAGAATAAGCTGTTTTCTATCCGGCTTTCGTCAGCATAAATTTATAACCTGTTCCCGGTTTTTGAACCTTGCATGACTCACCGCCCACTCGCTGTGCTCGTTCGAGACGCAGAGGACGCAAAGAGGATTTTTAGCTTCATGGCCTTCTCTGTGGGCTCCGTGGGCTCTGTGAGAGATATTCTTTTCTCTCGCTCGCTCCTTCCAGTCGCTAGAGACCGCAGAGAACACAGAGAAAGTTAATGTTCAGCCGCAGAAGTTCAAAGCCAGCTATATGTCGCTCTTGATCAGAAATACATATCAAATGAAAATTTCGAACAAATGTATATCCAAGCCGAAACAGTATCTAAACTCAACTCCGGTTTAATAAAATATCTACGTTCTCAACTCAACAAACCCAAATAATCCAACAAACTCAAATGACCCAACAACTTATTTCACCGCATGGCGGCAAGTTGCAGAATCTTATGGTCTCTGCGGAACGGGCACAGGAACTGCGCCGGGATGCGGTGGATTTGCCTTCCATTGATCTTACACAAAGGCAAGAGTGCGACCTTGAACTCCTGCTGAGCGGAGCTTTCTCGCCGCTTACCGGGTTCATGGACCAGGAGACCTATAACAGCGTCCTTGACACCCTATGTCTTCCTGACGGAACAGTCTGGCCTATTCCGATTACTCTTGATATCCCGGAACCGGTGGCGAGGCCTCTCCAGGTTGGCCGGCAGGTAGCCCTTTGCGACCAAGAAGGCTTCATGCTGGCCGTGCTTACGGTTGATGAAATATGGCAGCCGGATAAGAAAAAAGAAGCCAGGAAAGTCTACACCACGGATGAAACATCACATCCGGGAGTAGCATATCTTTTTGAGCACGCAGGGCCTTGCTATGTGGGCGGCCGGGTCGAAGGGCTTCACCTTCCCATCCATTTTGATTACAAGACTTTACGTCTGACTCCATCTGAGACACGGGCCCATTTTAAGAAAGTCGGCTGGAGGCGGGTAGTGGCCTTTCAGACACGTCGGCCCCTGCACAATGCCCACAAGGCATTGACCCTTCTGGCTGCTAATGAGGTCCGAGCCAATATCCTTCTCCATCCCGTAGTTGGTTCCACAAGTCCGGGGGATATTGATCACTATGCCAGGGTCAGATGCTATCAGGCCATTGCCCAGACATATCCCAAAGGTTCAATTTTTCTAAACCTCCTGCCTTTAGCTATGCGCATGGCCGGGCCTCGGGAAGCCCTCTTGCAGGCTATTATCAACAAAAACTATGGCTGCACACATTTTATTGTTACACCCAATCACGCCGACCCATTTACTGCCACTGAACGACCGGCCTACTATCCCCGCTTTGGAGCATTGGAGCTATTAGAACAATTCGAGAAGGAGTGTGGAATAACCGTCATTT
>JAYEFH010000177.1:0-12342 GCA_034658555.1 Thermodesulfobacteriota bacterium
ATTATCTAAATATTTACAATTATATCAAGGAGTAACCAAAACCCACCAAACTGTAAGCGTTTACAGGGTGCTGCAGATGCAAGACGTACGGGTACGCAGACGTACTTCCTGTACTTCAAGTGCCCGACCTGCCTGCCGGCAGGCAGGCAACAAAGCAGATGCGGTGCCCTGTGAACGCTTACAAATTAATTTTTTACAAAACTCCTCAACCCCCGGCTTCTGCTGGGATGTCTCAATTTCCTCAGTGCCTTCGCCTCTATCTGACGTATACGCTCTCTGGTAACAAAGAAGTCCCTGCCGACTTCTTCAAGGGTATGATCTGATTGTTCCCCGATGCCGAAACGCATTCGAAGTATTTTTTCTTCTCTTGGTGTCAAAGTGCCAAGAGCAATCCTGGTTTGTTCAACCAGATTTATATTTATTGTGGCATCATCCGGAGACCTGGCCTCTTTATCCTCGATAAAATCCACTAAATGGCTTTGTTCCCCATCGCCCAGGGGAGTCTCTAAAGATATGGGATCTCTGGCCATCTTTAATATTTGAGACACCTTGTTCCTGGGCAATCCCAGGTGCTCAGCAATCTCCTCCGGCGCAGGTTCTTTTCCTGTCTTCTGTATCAGTGCCCTTGTAGCCCAAACAACCTTGTTCATGGTCTCCACCATATGGACAGGTATACGAATAGTTCTGGACTGATCGGCAATAGCCCTGGTGATTGACTGACGAATCCACCAGGTTGCATAGGTGCTGAATTTGTAACCTCTTTTATACTCAAATTTATCAACGGCCTTCATAAGACCTATGTTGCCCTCTTGTATAAGATCAGAAAGATGCAGGCCCTGATGGAAGTACTTTTTGGCAATGCTGACAACAAGACGGAGATTGGCCCAAACAAGATGCTTTTTGGCATCTCTGGCAAGTTCAGATCCTTTATTGAACCGGGAAATAACGTATTCCAGCTCTTTGGCGTTCGCCCCGGACTTTGCCAGAGATTCTTCCTCTGAAATATTGCTTAATTTCCATTTTTCCTGATTGAATGCCTGGTATAGCAGATCTTGAAAACATTTTTCAATTCGCGTATTTCCAAAGGCATTCATCATGGAATACCGGTTTTCCATGAGTGTCTGTTTAGTCGCGTTCAAGGCATCATTATCCAAACCGGGCTTTATGGACCTTAGGAGTCCACGGTTTTTTTCCTGAAGTATTTGAATCTGATCCAGAATATTTCTGAGACGGGCTTTTCCACATCCTGAATTGAACAATTTGTTAGCTTTAATATGATTTACATCTGAATCCTCTTCAGCCACACAACCAGCATTCTTCACAATTCCCCACGCTTGCTTGAGAAAGGCATCAACTACATCGGGAATAGATAATGAGGCCTCTACAAAAGTTTGCTCTCCTGCCTCCATAGCCTTTGCTATGGCGATTTCCTCTGTTCTGCTGAAAATCCTGTCGCCCATCTCCTTGAGGTAGATTCTTACAGGGTCTACACTCCCGCCTTTTCCTTCATCACTTGATTTCTTTTTAATTACAACCTCAACATCTACCCCATCCTCTTTAAATAATCTCAGTGTAGAGCCGCTATCCGACTTATGCCCGTCCTTGTCTTCTTGAACAATATCTCTATATAGGCTTTGCCCTCCCTCATACTTTCCATGACATGTCCAGCCGGCCTTTTTTGTCCTTTGATCAACAAGTTTCTTGATATTTTCCTCCCAAATGGTTGGCTGATCCTCCAGCAAATAGTGCAAATCACAGCCCTCTTCTTCCCTCATCAATTCCTCCTTTTTCCCAAAGGTGGCATCAAGTTGGTCTTTATATCCTGCAGTTCCTGAAGATACTCACCTGAGCTGTAGTATCTGCCGCAAGAGATCTTCGTCATCCACCACATCTGCAGGGGCTTTGATCTGTTCCAAAACATTCCATCTCAAGACCTTATTGCGACGATCCTCACAATATTTTTTCAGGTCCGAAAATATTTTTTCTTCCATATCCTCAAATGGGGCAAAATCTGCAGAAAGTCGCATGGCCAAAGTCCTCAATTCAGGTACAGGCTCAAGCTGATCATACAGGTCAGAAAGAGTGAGATTCCCTGACATACTGTAGAGATGCGACATTGCCATCCAAAGTTCTCTCAAAGAAGGGACCTCAATCCACAGATCCAGGCCTGCATCCAAAAAAGTCTCCATATACTTAGGACGCCCAAGCAAAAAACTTATCAGTTTAGCCTCCGCTCTGTTTTCAGGACCCTTGCGGATTTTGGCTTTAGCAGACGGTCCATAACGTTTTCTAATATTGGGAACGACAGTACCGGAATTACCGGCATTCAGACGTTCCCAGAGGCTTTCCTCTCTCACTCCTAATTTTTGAGCTATATGCCCTACCAGAAGCGATTTTCTGACCGGATCACTGACAGGTTGAAGGATCGACAACACATCTTCTGTTGTCCTGAACCTACCTTCCGGGTCTTTTCCATAGGACGCCAGGCCTTGCTGAATAGCAAAATCAAGCCCGGTACCGGCTGTATCTACCTGGGCATCCCAGGAATCCTTGCCCTCACGCCTGACAAAGCTATCCGGGTCATCTTCAGCAGGAAGATTAAGCACCTTGACTCTGAGATTCTGTTTGTAAAAAAACGGAAGCGCCCTGAGGGTAGCCTTGACCCCTGCAGCATCGCCGTCAAAAACCAGAATCCAGTCCTTGCAAAGTCCTCTTAGTTGCTTGACATGGTTTTCAGTCAAGGCCGTGCCGAGTGTTGCAACAACCTGCTCTATATCAAACTGAGCCAGGGCCAGGAGATCCATGTATCCTTCAACCACATAGCCTCTGCCGGCCCGTCTGATTGCTGCTTTATTTTGAGACAGACCATAAAGGACCCTGCTTTTGTTATAAACAGGAGTTTCAGGAGAATTTAGATACTTGGGATTTCCATCTTTCAGGATACGACCGCCCAAAGCCACTGCCTTCCCGGACCTGTCAAGGATAGGAAAGATAATCCTTCCGCGAAAACGGTCGTAGTATCCCTTTCCGCTCTCTCTGGAGACAATCAGACCTGCCTTTTCTGCCTTATCGAGTGATAGCCCTTTAGTCTTTAAATGATTTATAAGACCATCCCACCAGTCATTGGCCCAGCCCAGCCAAAACTGGGAAATGATATCGGATTTCAGGCCACGTTTTTCAAGATATGCCCGTGCATCACCGGCCCCGGATGAATGAAGGAGATTTTTGTGATAAAACTCTGCTGCCGCCAGATTAAGACTGATTAATTCTTCCGTCTCAACATGACGCTTTTGATCCCGGGATGATCTCGGTTTTTCAGGAATGGTTATGCCGTAACGGTTGGCCAGGGTCTTTACTGCTTCCACAAAGCTCATGCCCTGCATCTTCATGAGAAATTTGAAGACGTCTCCGCCTTCGCCGCACCCGAAGCAGTGAAAAATCTGTTTTTCTTCGCTGACTGAAAAGGAGGGATCTTTATCCGGATGGAAGGGACAGAGGCCGATCCAGTTTCGGCCGCTCTTTTTCAACGGCACATATTCTCCGACAACCTGCCGGATATTTGCAGCTTCAAGTACGTTTCTAAGGACGTCTTCAGGAATATATGAACTCACGCCATACGCCCTTTAACTCAACGTAAGCGTTCACAGGGCATTGCATCTGCTTTGTTGCCTGCCTGCCGGCAGGCAGGTCGGGCACTTGAAGTACAGGAAGTACGTCCGCGTATCCTCCGCCTCGCATCTGCAACACCCTGTAAACGGTTACATTTCGGTGGGTTGTGATAAAACCGGCATTGTAACCCCGTGAACGGTTACAACTCAATATACCTAAAGGAGATGATGCATGCAGGATCAAGGATTCCCCTCTCCAAAAATCCGACCGCAAAGTTATGGAAATCATACTTTATTGAATAGTCATATTAACAAGGCAGGCCAGTCTGTCAATAACCGGATTGTTGATTGGTCTTGCGAGCTTCAGCCTCTGGGATGGTACTTCCGGTGGATGGTACGCAGGTGCTGAAGGTCGAGATGTGTGTATATCTGGGTAGTGCAGATGCTGCTGTGGCCCAGGAGCATCTGCACTACACTCAGATTCGCTCCACCTTCCAGGAGATGCGTTGCAAAGGAATGGCGGAGTATATGGGGAGAGACTTCGCTCTTAATGCCTGCTGATATGGAATAGGTCTTGAATAATTGCCAGAACCTCTGTCTTGTAATGGGCTTTCCTGCCCTGCCGACAAAAACAAAGTAACTGGCTTTTTTGCCCAGAAGCTTGGGTCTGCCGGACTTGAGGTAATTGCCCAGCCACTCTATAGCCATCTTCCCTACCGGTACTACGCGTTCTTTATTTCCTTTGCCGAGTATCCTCAGATAGCCAACCTTCATGTCTATCTGGTTAAGTTTCAAGCCCACGGCTTCAGAGGCCCTAAGCCCGCACGCATAAGTAAGCTCAAGGAGTGCCCTGTCCCTCAAACCAGTGGGCTTATTTACTTTGGGTTGTTCCAACAGGATTTCAACCTCGGAGACCGACAATACCTCTGGGAGGTGGCTCCCTATTCGTGGATTACTGATTGCGGCAAGAGGTGTTGAGTTCAGGCCGTGTTCTTCCACCAGAAAACGAAAAAAACCCCTAAGGGCTGAAAGTTTTCTGGCAGTGGTCCTGGGAGAAAGACCGGAGTCCCGAAGTGACTTTAGCCATGCCAATATGTCGCAGGGGCTTACATTATCCGGACCTGCGAGTTCTTGTCTGTCTGCAAAATCAACGAAATTTAAAAGATCACGACTGTATTCATCAAGGGTGCTGGAAGAAACCCCGCGGTCTATAGAAAGGCGGGCCATAAAGTCATCAAGAAGATCGGCCCAGGAGTTGACTGCTCCATCCGGCATATTTTTCAGGAAAGCTCTGTGAGTTGTATCTCAGCAGTTTCTTGGATTTCAGGATTCCTTGCGGTAAGGCTCAACACTCTCAATTTGCTCTCAAGGCCTCTCCGTTCAACAGTTCCTTTTTCTCCAACAAGTTCACACAGGCCTTCAATAGCCTTACATACTAATTCTGAATCATTTTTGATATCCAGAATCAGAAGAAGCGCACCCCAATCCTGCGGCATTCCGTAAGTGTCCACATAGTGTCTAACGGTAGACAGGAACCTCGTCCTGCCATAGGACTCATGTATGGCCATGAGGTCTTTAGAGTGCTCCGGCCGTCCCTTGGCACCCATAAACAGTTTTTCTGCTTCCTGTAAATAGCGTTCCTTCATCCTTGGGTCTTCAAGTGCCCTCTCAAGGTTGCTGCGCTCATCCTTTCTGTGTCCTGCGCTCCCATTCCTGTCGCGCTTTCTGTCTATTTCTTTCCAACTTTTCTTTCTTTCTCTAAGCATAGGTCTTTTTCAATTCCTTCTACGCAAATATGAATTCAAAATCCGGGAGTACCAGGCAAGTGAGCCTTCCCCCATAAACAGCACCCGTATCGATACCTACTTTGTTGGCCTCAATTAATGGGACAGAAAACCGTGTATGACCAAAAATGACCCTTTTACCCCAGTCATAAGAAGATTTCAGAAAATGTGACCTGATCCAGAGCAGGTCTTCAGGGCTTTGTTCAGAAATGGAGATATAGGGTCTCAGGCCTGCATGTACAAATATATAATCATTGGTCTCAAAATACAAATCCAGATGATGAAGAAAATCCCGGTGGCTTTGGGGTATATCTATTTTGCCTTTTTCAACCGAATAACTCTCAAGGGTCTTTTTGCCACCATTTGGGAGAAATAAATTATGGTCATCGCCATTGAGGAACTGTGTGAACATCCATTCATGGTTTCCCTTTAGAAATATTAGCCGATTTGGATGTTCTTTCTTTAGATCGAGCAACAGCTCTATTACCCCTCGAGAATC
Organism: Thermodesulfobacteriota bacterium; assembly: GCA_034658555.1. GTDB lineage: Bacteria > Desulfobacterota > Dissulfuribacteria > Dissulfuribacterales > UBA3076 > UBA3076. Next base: position 5,892 of record JAYEFH010000177.1, read on the forward strand.
CGGTCCGCGGTCCACATAGTCTCCAAGAAAGACCATCAAGTCCCTGTCCCAGTCTAATTGTATCATGCCAAGGAGGGTCTTTAGTTTGTCAAGACAACCGTGGATATCACCTATGGCAAAGATTTTTTCTGGATTGTCTCTGCTCATTTATGATTATACTGCAAAAATCCTAAAATAAGATTCCTCTCAAAATGTCCGAGATGCACTCCTTTTAACAATGTTGAATTTTGAATGCTGAATTGTGGAAGAAGATTTAAAAGACATATACCTTAATTCAACATTCAAAATTCAGCATTCAAAATTTATAAGATACTCAAATTCCCTGCTGCGGTGTCCGGCCCAGGGAATTCTGACGATAGAGTTCGAGAATAGACACGCACAAGGCCATCAGTATCGGCCCGAGTATTAACCCGAGAAAACCAAAAACGCTAAGTCCTCCCAGTATGCTGAAAAACAGGATAAGGGTGTGTATATGGGTCTTGCCGCTAATAAAGAGGGGCCTTAGGAAATAGTCTATTTGGCTTATTATCAGGACACTAAAAACAAGGAGTATTGCGGCCTTAAGATAGAATCCAGCTAAAAACAGGTAGATTGTGGCAGGGAGCCACACCAGGGCTGGTCCTATCATTGGTATAAAGGTGGTAAGCCCCATTATCATGCCCCAGAGTAAAGCAGCAGAGAAATCAAGCGACCACATGATAAAGACGCCAAGGCCCCCTTGTATAACTGCGTTCAGCAGATTTCCGTAAAGGGTGGCAGACAAGACGTCATCCATGACCTTTGTAAACTTTTCCACATCATGCCCTGAGAGAGGCAACAGGTCTTTAAGGGTTTGAAGCATTCGCTCTCCGTCTTTAAAAATATAGAAAAGTGTTATCAGCATCAGGGCGGCCTTGAAGATGATGCCGGCTACATTTTTGAACATCACTGTCCCCTGCATCAGGAAAAATTCTCCCATCTTTTTTGAGAGATCATTTAGTATTTCCTTGACCTTTGTCTCATGAGTTTTGAGGACATCCAGGGCGTTAGTTACTGTATTGTTAAGTATGGGAAATTTGTTTTTATCCGGCACTATGTTAAAATTCCCGGTCTGGAGGTTCTTCTCTACCTCGGTGTATACCCTGATTACCTCAGTAGTAAAACTTCCCAAAATAGCAAAGACCGGAATTATAATAAAAGCGATTATAAGAATACACATCCCCAGAGACGCCAGACCTTCAGATGCTTTAAGAATTCGTCTTATCCATCTGTATATCGGGTAAAAGAAAAGGGCCAGTATAATGGCCCAGGCTATCGGTTCAAAAAATGGCAAAAAGAGCCTCAGCCCCATGGCAAGGATCAGCCCTGCAAGCCCTAGGGCCAAGGAGGTTACTAATTTGTTGTTATCGCGGCTGTTATTCATAAGTACTGAATTTTTTCCCTTGCCGGCAGATCATCCCTCGACAGGCCCAGGCTGTAGGCAAATTCCGTTAATACGGAATAAGAGCAATTTATACAGGTTTTTCTTTTGTCTGAGCTTACGTCCATAATTTCCTGCCTCAAAAAGTCCTTCAAAGCCCCAGTCACTTCTTTGCGTATGGAGGAAATGTCTATACTTCTTTTATCGGAAAACTTGACAAGGCGTCTCCAGTTAGCCGCACATCTTTTCAGCCCCCTGTACATACTCCTGTCCCGATTTCCAGGTGTGACGTCCCTCAGAATAATAATTCTGTAGCGCCGAACAACGGCTTCCTCAAGGGATATGAGGTCCAGCGGTTCAATATTAAGCAAAGGCCCTTCAGGATCTTCAGTAAGATAATGGATTGAGCCGTAATATGCGACCTCTGGAATTTCTCCTGAGTGAAGTATGAGAAATGCTTCTTCTGACAGAATATTTTCTTTGTTATCTGTCATTTGTGGATTAAGCTTTGAATTCCTACCAGGCCAAGGGCCTTTTCCAGGCATCCTTTAAGGAACTCAGGCTTTCATTCACTACTATTTCCCCTGAATATTCAAGCTCTAGTGATGGCTTTTTGATCACTTCGCCTACCATAGCACAGCCTGTATCTCCCATTATATTCTCAAAAGACTGTTGATGCTCCTTCTTAATGGTAACAACAAAGCGGCTCTGGCTTTCACTAAAGAGCAATGTGTCCAGGCGATCGATGTCTTCGGTAATCACGGCACCTAAGTCTATTACCATACCTAGGTCACCACTGAAAGCGACCTCTGCCAGTGAAATCCCCAATCCACCGTCAGAACAGTCATGGCAGGATGAGACAATGCCCTGATATATGGCATCTGTAAGGGCACGGTATCTGGTCGGTGCGTCTTTCATCCTTACTTTCGGTACATTGTTTCCAATATAATTATACCTGGCGTAGTATTCAGAAGCACCCAGTTCAGGATAAGTTGTTCCAAGCACATAGACCAGGTCTCCCGGGTGTTTTGCATCCATGGTTACTGCAAGACGCACATCTTGTATGCGGCTTACTACCGAGAACAGCAGGGTAGGCGGGATGGATGTCTTGACCCCACCGATAACAGCATCGTTTTTCATGCTATCCTTGCCTGATATGCATGGTACACCATATGTAGTGCAAATCTGGTACAGGGCCTGGTTTGCTCTTACAAGCTGGGCCAGTTTGTAATGGCCGTCCGGGGTCTTTTCCGACTGGACCGGGTCGCACCAGCAAAAGTTGTCAAGGCCGGCCATAAGGTCCAGGCCGCCCCCCACGGATATGGCGTTTCTTACGGCCTCGTCAACCGCGCAGCACACCATGTGATAAGAGTCTATGTCGCTGTAGCGAGGGCAGATCCCATGAGCCACCACCAGGCCTTCGAAGGATTCAAGGTCCGGCCTCAAGACCGCTGCATCGCTCGGGCCGTCGTCCTTTGCCCCTGTGAGGGGCTTTATAACGCTCCCCCCTTGGACCTCATGGTCATACTGGCGGACTACATACTCCTTGCTGCACACGTTATAGCGAGAAAGCAAGGCATTGAGTTCTCCGCCGAGATCTGCGGGTTCAGTCAGTTCGGGTTCCTCATGCACGGGGGGCTTCCACACCGCAGTGAGTTCAAGCATGGGAAGTCCGTTATGCACAAAATCCAGGTCCAGATATGCCGCAGTCTTTCCCTGGTACAGGCAGTGAAATTTTCCCGAGTCGGTGAAATTTCCGAGTACAGTGGCCTCAACATCCATTTTTTCTGCAAGGCCCATGAACTCATCCAGTTTTTCCTTGGGGACTGCCACAGTCATCCTCTCCTGGGCCTCGGAAAGCAGTATTTCCCATGGCTGAAGCCCTGGATATTTTAATGGTGCCTTGTCAAGATAGAGCTCAAACCCGTTTGTCTCTTGTGCCATCTCACCTACAGAGGATGAGAGACCTCCTGCTCCGTTATCAGTAATGGAGCTGTACAGGCAAAGGTTTCGTGCCCTCAGGAGAAAGTCTGTCATTTTCTTCTGCGTTATAGGATCTCCTATCTGTACTGCCGTAGCCGGAGACCCCTCATGCAGCTCCTCGGATGAGAAAGTTGCTCCGTGGATACCATCCTTTCCTATGCGGCCGCCGCACATGACTATGGCGTCTCCCGGCTGGGCATTTTTATCCTGGCCCGGCCTGTTGCAAATTTTCTTTGGCATAATGCCCCCTGTGCCGCAGAATACAAGGGGTTTTCCCAGGTAGCGCTCGTCGAAGAGAATGGAACCGTTTACTGTGGGGATGCCACTCTGGTTACCCCCGTGTTCGACACCTTCCCGCACACCTTCGAATATGCGTTTAGGGTGAAGCAGTCCTTTGGGAAGGGGCATGTCGTAATCCGGAGGCCCGAAGCAAAATACATTGGTGTTGAATATCAACTTTGCCCCCATTCCAGTCCCAAACGGGTCCCTGTTTACCCCTACAATCCCTGTAAGGGCACCGCCATAGGGATCAAGGGCCGAAGGGCTGTTGTGGGTCTCGACCTTAAAAACAACATTATATTGATCATTGAATCGAATTACACCGGCATTATCTTTAAATACAGAAAGACACCAGTCATTGGATCCCAGCCTGTTGCGGATTTTCTTGGTCCCTCCCTGGATATAGGTATCAAAAAGGCTCGCAATTACTGTTTCTTCCTCTTGCTCATTCCTGTAATTAATGATGGAGTTAAAAATCTTGTGCTTGCAGTGTTCGGACCAGGTCTGGGCAAGGGCCTCAAGTTCAAGGTCGGTAAGTCGTCCAGTAAGCCCGGCTTTGGCCCTTTCTTCCTGCACATCAGGCCTTTGGACATACTCCCTTATCTGTTTCATCTCCTTGAGATTGAGTGCCAACACCCTGTCTTTTGACATGGCTATCAGCTCCTCATCCGTTAGCACAGAGAGATCTATCTCCTTCACTTCTACTAAAGCCTTGTCTCTAACCTTGGGGACCGCATGAAAAGGGCCCTGTTTATCAGACCAAACTTCACCAAGCATATCCCTTGAGACTATGATAGTCCTCTGTATCAGATCATTCGCAAGAAGCCCTTTTGCCAGCTTTTCTACCTGATCGTCGGAGAGTTCTCCCTTAATACAGTACTGAGTAGAGGTGTACACCCCTTGGTCCAGTCCCGGTTTGCGACCGAGAACCAACTCAAGGGCCTCTCTTGCAGTACGACCTTCATTGTCTGTGACTCCCGGTCTGAAACCGCATTCTATCAGCCAGTCCCAGGAGAAATCACGTTTCCTGGCCAGATCCAGGGCCAGAGGGCTATTTATTGCCGCTACCTGGATCACCGGGTCGGAAAAAGGACCTTCTGCAACTTCCCTCAGTTGTTCCTCTGAGAGATCGATATCGATAAGATAGGCCTTGATGGTCCTGATGCAGGAAACCTCCAGCTTGAAATCCTCGCGACACTGCCTGGCGGTTTTAAGACCTTGCGGGTCTTGAAGATGAAATTTTAATGCAACTTCTATACGATGGGGCATATTTTCTCCGCAGGCTACACGACACTTGCAAAGCACAGATTATACTTGGTGTCGTGTAGTATTGTTTCTTGTTTATCCCATCTTTTCCGTTAGGGCAAGATTGATTGTAATTGAAAAATTGGGGCTTGACAAAGGCTCCCTCATAGAAGGATGTCCCGTAAACACCTTATATGTTGCACCATAAGCGCAAGCCCGGAACCATAGCGAAATGTTTATCATACGTAACAACAACGGCGCCAATTTCAAGTGCGTGTGATGCGATCCATACATCATTAATGGGAATTGGAGTGCCTGCTTGCTTTAAAGAAATTTTTACCATTCCAAATACTTCCGCAGTTTCATTGGATGCGTTCAGGATTGTAACTGTTGGTTTCTTGAGGAATGTGCGAAGTATTCTGACGTTTTCCTTTTCACGATTTCCTCCCTTAAATCCAGCATATAACTCGCCAAGAACGAAGATTGACATAAACGTGATTTGAGCACCTGCCAAGGCCTTGAGAATATTTTGATCACCGCCCAAATATGATGTGTATCCATTTGTATCAAGGATGATCTTGTTCATACCCAGTCCTTGGGGTCGATTGCGGAGAAATCTTTGCTGTTTGCAGTAAATTCTTCAATATCCTCTGCTGTCCATACTCCACAAAGGTCACTAAAGTCATGATGATGATCTTTGTGATTGCTGGTTGTTAAACCAAGTGATTCCGCCAAAAGTTTTTTGATGGTTTTATTAAGGCTAAGCCTTTGATGGCGCGCCTTTTCCCGAATTAGGGTATTTAGAGGATCTTCAAGTCCATGGATCGTTATTGATTTCATGTAAGCCTCCCTATTGAACCATAAATGGTTGAATATGGTTCAAATATAGTTCTGTTCCAACCCCTGTCAAGTTGACAAATATTTTTCTACTTTCATTCTCATGAAACCGAACAAATCGTGTGTTATAACCTAAATTGAGCGATTAGCCTTTAGCGGTTAGCTATTAGTTTAATGATTATAGGATGTTTTGCTATTACAAACTTTTACCCTGTTGAATCCCCAAAGAGGGCAGCGAAGCTGCATTCAACAGGGTGAACCCGTTGGGTGTTATTTCTAATTAACGTAATGTTTTGATTTTTCAAAGCTAAACGCTAACAGCTAATCGCTTAGCTTAGTTATAAATGAGGATAATTTACTTGTTCGCTACAAATTGCAAATTGAGGAAGTGAAGGTATGATATTGATTGTTATGGAGTCCTATGTCTATATTGTCTAAAATGCTCTTAAGGGAAATGGCCCTGCCTTTTCTCTTTTCCTTTTGCGCACTCAGCGTCCTTTTGTCACTGGGTAGCCTGTTGCCACTTTTGGAACCTCTGCTCAGGGCAGGGATAAAATTCACCGAATTGGGCAGATTTGCCATCTTGATGCTTCCAACATTTTGGGCATTTGTGCTGCCTATGGCCACGCTGTTAGGTGTACTTCTGGGATTTTTGCGTTTTTCCAGGGACAGTGAGATGCTCGCACTTTTTGCGTGTGGTGCAGGTCT
>JAYEFH010000178.1:0-2911 GCA_034658555.1 Thermodesulfobacteriota bacterium
TGTCCTGGCTCCTGATAATCAGTCCATCTTCATCCACCACTTTTACAGTATCCTGAACAGGAACGGCAAGGATGGCAGCTCCTACCTCCCGGGCCATGAAACACACTGTCTCTATTTGTGTTGCGGTTACAAGGGGCCTTGCGGCATCGTGTACCGCCACCCACTCAACCCCAGGATCTACTGCATCCAACCCTGATTTTACGGATTCCTGCCTGGTTGACCCTCCCGGCACTACCTGGACCTCGACCCTATAGACCCATTTCTTTGTTATTTCAATAACAAGACCCTCGTCTGAAGGCGGCGCCACTACTATCAGTTCGTTTATAAGGCTTGATCTGTCAAATGCCTCAAGACTCCAGGCAAAAACAGGACGTCCAGCCAAAACGAAAAACTGTTTTGGAAGCCTTGCACCAAAACGAATACCAGTACCGGCTGCCACAATAATCGCTGAAATTTTCATAGTATTCCCACGGCCCTTAAGGAAACACCTTCCCAGGATTCAGAATATTCCTGGGATCAAATACCTTTTTTATACCCATCATGATCTCAAGGCCCCTCTTATCTATCTCCATTTGAATAAAAGGTTTTTTTGTAAGACCAATGCCATGCTCACCTGAAATAGTCCCTCCAAGTGCCAAGGTTGCCTCCATTACCTCCATTACAGCGGCCTCTCCCCTGAGCTTTTCTTCCCTGTCACTCAGGTCAAGCAAGAGATTTACATGAAGATTTCCATCACCTGCGTGGCCAAAGCTGAGGATTGTGATTTGGTGTTTCCTGCCTATTTTTTCCAGTTCACTTATCATCTCCGGCAGGCAGCTCCTTGGGACGCATATATCTTCATTCACTTTGTCAGGGAATCCAAGGGTCCTGATAGAAGGGGCCAGGTCCTGTCTGGCAGACCAGAAGGCCTTTGCTTGATCCTTGGACTTTGCCACATGTATGTCAGTTGCCCCGCAGTTCTTGCAGGAATTCTTCACTTTCTCAAGTTGCCTCGGAATAGATTCCCGGACACCATCCACTTCAATAAGCAGCATAGCATCGGACCTTTCAGGTATTGAAACCGGAAGCTGGTCTGATATCAATTCAATACTCATCTTATCAAGAAATTCCGCACATCTGGGCAAAATCCTTGATTCAAAGAGGCTTACCACTGTATTTGACGCTGATTTTGCATCAGGGAAAAACGCGATAAGCGTGCCCACTGCTTCCGAGCCGGGTATAAGCTTCAGGGTGATCCCTGTCACGACACCCAGCATGCCCTCAGAGCCTACTACCAGTCTGGTAAGGTCGTATCCCACCACTCCTTTTGCCGTCCGGGTACCTGTATGGATCACACTTCCGTCGGCAAGCACCAATTCAAGGGCCATGACATAGTCCCTGGTAACACCGTATTTTACCGCCCTTGGTCCTCCGGCACCAGTGGACACATTTCCTCCAATCGTGCAAAAACGCATGCTCGCAGGGTCCGGGGGATAAAACAGCCCATGTCGTGATACTTCTTCCTGCAACTTCCCTGTAACGACTCCGGGTTCTACCATAGCGGTGAGGTCCCCTGGGTTGATGGATATTATCCGGTCCATCCTGGTAAGACAGAGCGCAAGTCCCCCGTTAATCGGGACGGATGCCCCTGTAGTACCTGTACCGGCACCCCTGGGGAATACTGACAAGCCTTCTTGATTTGCAAGGGAAAGTACCCGGGAGACTTCTTCAGTAGATCCCGGAAGGACTACGGCCTCCGGCGGGGAGCTGATGCTGCTGGCATCATATGAGTAGCACTTCAGGTCAGCAGGATCTGTGGAAAAATTCTCAGGCCCCACAATCTCCAGAATTTGTCGAACCAGAATCTTTTTCATTATTGAAGAGGTTTAAGGGTTCAGTTGTTGATTGATGATTGCTCTACGGTTACTGACTTTCAGTTCCGCCACTGCTGTTTTTCCAGTTGCTTAATCAGAAATTCTATCTGGTGCCTGAGCTTAACAGACTCATCCATCTGTTGCTTTATACGGTTAACAGAGTGCAACACAGTGGCATGATCACGACTGAATTCTCTCCCGATTGCCTCAAGAGAAAACTCAGTATAGCGACGGGCAAGATACATGCCCACTTGTCTCGGCCGTGCGATAGACCTCTTTCTGGATTTTGAGCAGATCTCATCCCTGCTCAACTGGAAATGACGGCAGATCATTTTCCTTATATCTACGACAGTAATTGCCTCAGGTTCTCCGACCAGGTCTTTAATTACTTCTCGAGCCAAGTCCATATCAACAGGCTGTCTGAGTAACGAAGACTTGGTCACAAGCCCAATCACTGCCCCTTCGATCCGCCTGATGTCGCCCTTCAGGTGCTGGGCAAGAAAATCGACAACCTCTTCTTTAAGACATATTCCCTGATTCTTGGTCTTACGTTTAATAATTTTTTTCCTGGTAGACAGATCCGGTGGATTTATAGAGGTGATAAGCCCACTGGCCAGTCTTGATCGCAGTTGATCATTTACATTGTGTATCTGCCTTGGGAGTTGACTTCCGGTAAAGATTATTGTCTTTCCCCCGTCCATAAGGGGATCAAGGGCCAGGGCCAGTTCCGCCTGGGTCCTTTCTCTTCCCGCAAAGGAATGGACCTCTTCAAGGAGCAGAACATCACAATCCTTTTGATAACGTCTTACAAAGGCTTCCATTTGCCCGTTTTTTATTGATTTTACGACCTGGGTGGTAAAATCATTGGCAGTAAGATAGCGAAGTCTCGTATCCGGTCTTGCTTCAAATATTTTTTGCCCCACTGCCTGGATAAGATGGCTTTTCCCGAGTCCTGCCTCAGAATGCAGGTAAATTACATTGTTGTGATTATCCCCTCCGTTAGCTGTGGTCCAACAAGCTGAGAAGGCAAAGCGATTGCTGTCCCCCACCACAAATTC
>JAYEFH010000179.1:0-12261 GCA_034658555.1 Thermodesulfobacteriota bacterium
GAATGGCGGCCCAGGTGAGCAAAGCGGCCACAGGGTTGAGATCGGAACCGTAGGCCTCACACCCAAGCCGCGCCGCCATTCATCTCATCGGAGGAGGTAAAGATGTTCAGAAAGAGGTCCAGGAAGCCCAGAAGGCCGCTTTTGAGGAGGCTGACAAACAGATAACCCAATGGGGTATTGAGCATAATGAAAAGGGCTGGCGGGCCGATGCCTATCTCTACTGTGTGGAGGCAAGGTGTCCTGCCACCGGACTGATGCTCCCCCTGGCCCCATCCTGGATTATCAGTGAAAAGTATAAGGTCTGTGCGGTGTTGAGACGAAACGATGCCCGGCAGGAATATGATATCGAGATTGTCACAGGGGCCGACAAGGAGAAATTTGCCAGAGCGAAAAAAGTGACGGTTGAGAATGGTCGTGTGGTCTGCCCGGAAACCGATGAGACCTTTTCCATAACGTCTATCCGCGGTGATCGGAGGGTGGGGGGTGAGACGGTTTATGGGTTGCGGCTCTGGGAAAATGATGATCTTGTTCCCCGACCGGATGATGTCTTTCAGGAGCGGCTTTACTGTGTCCGGTGGGTGGAAACCTATTGGGAAGAAAATCGCCAGGGTGAGCTGGTGGAGAAAACTCGGCGGCATTACTGTTCAGTGGATGATGATGACCTGCGTCGGGAAGACAGGGCGCTGGCACTGCTAAAGGAACGGTTTTCAGAATGGCAGGAGAAGGGGTTTATTCCTAGTAGGGCAATTGAACATGGCTACAATACTGATCAGCCAATCCGTGAACGAGGCTGGACCCATTGGCATCATTTGTTTAATCCGCGGCAGTTGTTGATGCATGGACTGGTGGCAGAAACAAACTCAAAATATTCTAAATTGAAACATCAATTATCAGCAGGATGCTTAGGAATTGGGAGATGCGCAGATTGGAATAGTAAGCTTTGTAGATGGGATAAAAGCCCAGCAAATGAAAAAATTGCTCAGACGTTTAGCAATAGTCTTGAATGCGGACGAAACAAAGAAAATACTCCTTGAGAAATGGTAGGATTCATCCGTCCCATAAAAGAATTTAGGCCATGATCATCGTTTCGGCTAGTGGGTGTCATAGAAAGATTACTATAGTATCGAGGAAAGATTAAGACCTTAAGAGTCAAGGTGAGCATGGGAAAAATTGAAGATTGAAGGCATCCTTCATACGGATGCCAGCCATTAGCTGTTAGCCGTTAGGTAAAAACTTTGTATGAAAATGGATTATTAAGCTAAAAGCTAACGGCCAAGTAACTAGTGCCTGAACGAAAAGGCCGTTCAAACACAATTTTGAATTCTAAATGTTGAATTATGTTAATTGTCCATGGCCTAAACTGAAAAAACAAAATTTGGGGTTTCCGTTCAGACACTAACTACGAACGAACTTGTCATGCCGGTATGGCTGCGGAAATCATATCGTCTTTGTGACCAACCCAGGATGGTATTTCCCAAGTTCTATCGTTTTCCACATACTCCCAGGCATAGGGGCGATTTAATAATTCCTGAGTCAACACGTGATGCAGGGCATGACCGCTCTTTACAGCTTTTACCTTTCCTAAAATAGGCGCGCCTAAAAGACAAAGATCGCCAATCAAGTCCAAAACCTTGTGGCGGACAAATTCATCAGAAAACCGCAGGCCACCACTATTATGTATTGATGTATCACCTACAACTACAGCATTTTCAAGGGACCCACCCAAGGCAAAACCATTTTCTCTCAGCAACTCCACTTCATTGAGAAAACCAAAGGTCCTCGCCTTGCTGATTTGGCACGCGAATGTCTGCGGCGTAATCTTGTCAACAAAACGCTGTTTGGCAATAAGGGGATGTTCAAACTCTATTTCAAAAGACACAACAAAATTTTTGCAAGGCTCAATACTTAGAAACTTATCACCCCTTGCCACCATTATTGGTTCCAGAATCTTAATATATCGTATGGGCTCATCCTGGGCCTTCAGACCTGCCTTTTGCAAAAGAGTGAGAAATGGAGCGGCGCTTCCATCCATTGCCGGAACTTCAGGCCCATCGACCTCAATCAAGGCATTATTCACACCTGCCCCCGACAGAGCTGCCATTAAATGCTCAATAGTTGAAACAGATCCTCTTTCAGTACCTATTGTGGTTGCAAATCTGGTATCCACTACGTACTTTGTCCTGGCTGGAATAACCTGCTCAGGGCTCAAGTCACTACGAACAAAGCAAATTCCGGTGTTGGCCGGAGAGGGGTTTATTTTTAAAGAGATTTTTTCCCCGGAATGTAGTCCTATACCAAATACCTTTACAGACTTTCTGAGTGTATGTTGAAAATTGGTCACTATTATTTATCCTTAAAGAAATGGGACAGTAAATAAACCCAAGTATTTTTAATAACATGTCAAAAAAATATCGTATCAGCATGAACAATAAGCAAGAATAATGCCTAGCTTGACAACAAGATTTTTAACTGTAATTTCAGGTAGTTTTAAGATGGTAAGTGATCAACCATTAATCAGATGTGACAAAAAAGTCCGAACAGGTAAGTAAAAGAGTGACAAAAAAGTCACTCTAAAAAATATGACGAAATTGCTGTTCAGGTAGTAAGGCCCAAGCGACGAAGTGCACGCTCATCCCTGGACCAGTCCTTAAGGACCTTTACCCGAAGATCCATATACACCTTTTTACCCCAGAGCGATTCAAGCTCCCCTCTGGCAAGAATTCCGATTTTTTTAATAAAACGACCATCCTTGCCGATAATGATTCCTTTCTGAGACTGCTTTTCCACAAAAATAGTAGCGGAAATCTTTGTGATCTGCTGTTCCTGATTATCCTCAATCTCTTCAACATTCACTGCTGTTGAATAAGGGATCTCCTGCTCTGCAAGCAAGAAAATTTTCTCTCGAATAGATTCAGCTACAAGCTCATCTCTGGACTGGTCAGTGATAATTGCCCCATTGAAATACTGAGGTCCTTCGGAAAGCAACCTTAATATCTCATCAAGAACATAATAAGCACCACTTTCGTACTTGGCGGATATAGGCACGATTGCTTCAAAGGGATATACATCCTTCAGCTCAGCAATTATGGGCAGCAAGGTCTCTTTTGCCACTCTGTCAATCTTATTGAGCACTAAGACTACAGGCTGTCCTACTTTTTTTAATAGGTCCAAAATGGCAAATTCCTGACCTCTACGTCTGCGGGTTGCGTCAACCACAAACACTACCGCATCCACATCCGCAAGCGCCTGAGTGGCCCAACGCACTAATATCTTATTAAGAGGCTTATTGGATTCGTGAATCCCGGGTGTATCCACAAATACAATTTGGAATTTATCTCCGGTAAGTATACCTTTTACCTGACGCCGAGTTGTCTGGGGCTTGGGAGTGGTAATTGCTACCTTTTCACCGATAAGTTGATTAAGGAGGGTTGATTTTCCTACATTGGGCGCCCCGACTATTGCAACAAAACCGGAACGAAAGCCTGTATGTTTCCCATATTGGTGTGAGTCTTGTGAGTCTGTATCCATCTAAAATCTCAAGTATCTAAAATATCCAGCGCCTTCCGGGCGGCATCCTGCTCAGCCTCTTTTTTACTCCGCCCACTGCCTCTTTGTAACACCTGACCGTTAAAGTTAATTATTACCTGAAATATCCGCTGATGATCAGGTCCACTAACTTTTTCGATCTTATACACAGGTACACTATGAAACCGGCCTTGAGTCAATTCCTGAAGTTTGCTCTTGTAATCCTGGCCGAGTCCTATATCCACTGCCTGATCAAGCAAATCACCAAAGCACCTTTCAATAAAAGAAAAGACCTCTTCTATTTTACTGTCGATGTAGATAGCCCCTACTACTGCCTCAAAGGCATCAGATAAGATAGACGGCTTCTCGCGTCCTCCGCTCTTGTCTTCACCTTTTCCCAATCGCAGGTGTTCCCCCAGTCCGAGTCTTCGGGCCTGTATGGTAAGCTGACTCTCGTTCACAAGAAACGATCTCATACGAGTCAGCTCACCTTCTCTGCATCTCTCCCCATAGCGGGTAAAGAGAAGATGGCTGACTACAAGCTCCAGGACAGCATCACCAAGAAATTCTAAACGTTCATTGTCCAGAGCGCCTATCCCATGCTCCACAGCATATGAACGATGAGTAAGGGCCTGCTCCAGAAGTTCAGGACAGGCGAACTGATAGCCAAGACTGATCTCTGAATCAGATGCAGACTCTTGCTCGGGCTTGAAACTGTCAGATTTTTCCATTTATGTCTTTGGGAAATAAAAAGGTGTGAAGAATATAGCTTTACAAATAATATAATGCGATAATCATAATGTTTTCTTGTACCAGAATTTGAACTGAACAACAAGATGCGAAAACGGCCTATTTATCAAACCATCATTAATCGGAAGTTCCCCCAAGGACTCGTAACTATTTGAAATCATTATGTCTGTTACATGACTACAGTATAGTTAAGTGCCTGATATTATTAGGCCGAGGGGGGAACTTCGGATTAATATATACACGTTTTACCTTGATTTCCCTTTCCTATTTTGGCATTCTGCTTTAATAGAAAAATTTAAGGATTTAGGAATTGCAATCATTCAGTACCTTCAATTCCTAAATTCGCAATTCCTCAATTATAATCATTCAATTATGTTGACGTATTCAGGTATCCATAAAATGAAAGGAAGATATCATGCGCAGTGACAGAATGAAAAAAGGTTTGGAACGGGCACCCCACAGGGCGCTATTTAAGGCTATAGGCTATACTGATGAGGAACTCCAAAGGCCTATAATAGGCGTAGCCAACTCCTTCAACGAAATTATCCCAGGGCACATACATCTACGTCAGATCACAGATGCGGTCAAGGCTGGAATCCGGATGGCAGGGGGAACTCCTGTGGAATTTGGCGGGATTGGTGTCTGTGACGGCATTGCCATGAATCATTTAGGGATGCGATACTCTCTGGCCAGCAGAGAACTGATAGCTGACTCAGTCGAGCTTATGGCACAGGCTCACCCCTTTGACGGCCTTGCACTTGTACCGAACTGCGACAAAATAACTCCGGGTATGCTGATGGCAATGCTCAGGCTCAATATTCCTGCTATAGTTATAACCGGTGGTCCCATGCTGACAGGAAACTGGAGGGGACAAAAGGTCAACCTTATTTCCGTATTTGAGGGCATAGGTCAGGTGAAGGCAGGGAACATGAGCGAGGCGGAACTCTACGAAATTGAGGATGAGTCCTGTCCCACATGTGGCTCATGTTCCGGGATGTTCACCGCAAACTCAATGAACTGTCTCGCTGAAGCCTTGGGGCTGGCCCTTCCGGGAAGCGGCACTATTCCCGCAATATCGGCTGCAAGGATTCGCCTCGCAAAGGTCGCCGGCGCCCAAGCGGTCCGCTTAGTGGAAATGGATTTAAAGCCACGGGATGTGGCCACGCTGTCTGCCTTTAAAAATGCTATTGCTGTAGATATGGCACTGGGGTGTTCAACCAACACAGTGCTTCATGTGCCTGCAATCGCTAACGAGGCGGATGTGGACCTCCCCCTGGAGATCTTTAATGAAATCAGCGCCAAGACACCCCATCTCTGCAGCATGATCCCCGCGGGTCCACACAGTCTTCAGGAACTTGATCTGGCCGGAGGCATCCAGGCTATTATCAGAGAACTGGATAAACTGGGAGTCATTGATATTAGCATAAAAACAGTTACAGGCTCCACGGTTGGAAAAAATATTGAGCATGCAGCAATAAACAATGTGGATGTAATTCACCCTGTTACTGACCCGTATCATAAAGAAGGCGGTATTGCCATACTATACGGAAACCTTGCTACTGAGGGTGCTGTAGTTAAACAGTCTGCGGTGGCTCCGGAGATGCTGAAGCACAAGGGGCCAGCCAGGATTTTTAACTCAGAGAATGAGGCATATGACGCTATTCTGAATAATAAAATCAAGGCTGGAGATGTAATAATTATCCGCTACGAAGGGCCAAGAGGTGGACCGGGTATGCCTGAAATGCTCTCCCCCACGGCCGCAGTAGTTGGAATGGGACTGGATAAAGACGTCGCCCTCATAACCGACGGCAGATTCAGTGGGGGAACCAAAGGCGCGGCAATCGGCCACATATCACCGGAGGCTGCTGACGGAGGCACAATAGGTCTGATCGATGAAGGTGATATTATAGAAATCGACATCCCTGCCAGGAAACTGAGCCTTCAGGTCGATGAAGAGGAGTTGGATCGAAGACGGAGTAATTGGAAGCCGATAGAGCCTCGTATCACTCAGGGGTACCTTGCACGGTATGCAAGGCAAGTAAGTAGTGCTTCCAAGGGGGCTATTGTGACCTAAAAAAATTATTTTCCATCTTGGGAAACCAAGTCATATGCCAAAATTTATAAAGCTCTGAGGCTGTAACATAATTTGAAGGGATACCAATTTTTTCGCATAAGCGAATGAGGTTATCTTTTTCACTGCATAAAACATGATATGATTGTCGTCTGTGGGAGTGATAGTTCTCATGTATAGCTATATTGCCGCGTTCGGCCCAGACCACTGCTACGGGAATCTCGTTAAATGCAAAAAAACGGATATTGAAGTCCTTTTGGAGCGGTTCTATAATACTTTCTATATTGAAAAATGGTGGTTTTTTTGGCCTTGCCACAGTATTGTCCATGTCCTCACGAAATATTAGTTATCAAAAATTTTATCGGCAAAAAACTTAACAAACTTAAAACTGACTTGAGCAGGTGGCCACTATGTCAAGAAACGCAAATATCAGCAGGACTACAAAAGAAACCGACATAAACTTGAGTCTTAATATAGATGGCCGGGGGAAGGCCTCCATAAACACCGGGGTGGCCTTTTTAGACCATATGTTGACACTCTGGACTGTACATGGCTTTTTTGATCTGGATCTCAATGCCGCAGGAGATCTGGAGGTCGATGCACATCATACGGTAGAAGATATAGGGATATGTATGGGAAAGGCTTTGGCTCAGGCGATTGGGGACTTGAGCGGAATAAAACGTTTTGGAAATGCTTCCGTACCTATGGAGGAAACCCTGGCTTGTGTAAACCTCGACATCTGCAACAGACCTTATCTGGTTTACAAGGTAAATTTTCTTACGTCCAAAACAGGGAATTTTGATACGGAACTGGTTGAGGAATTTATGCGGGCCATGGTAGTAAATAGCGGCATGACTCTCCATGTTCAGGTACCTTATGGAAAAAACAGCCATCATATTGCGGAAGCGGTCTTCAAGGCCTTAGGCAGGGCTATTGATCAGGCAACACTGTTTGATCCCAGATTAAAAGGCCCTCTTTCCAGCAAGGGGACGCTGTAGTTTTCAAAAACAGTAGGGGTGACAGATATGAAAAATACAAATTCCAGAACATCCCCGGCCATTTCCCTTTTTATGCTGTTATTTTGCCTGCTTGCCCCTCTTTTGTTTTTGCAGGGATGCAACGGCTTTTTTCAAAAAAGGGGTGAAACAAAACAGACTCAGCTTCCAGTGCTAAACCGGATTGCGGTTCTTCCGATGGACCGTGCATCTGCTCAGCCTAGTCTGGAAAGGCCAACCTGCCTCTTGAGCGGTTTTTTGCCTGATGTCCGCAAGATAACGCCGGAGGCAAGCAGTGAAGTGACTCGTCTTTTATTTCAAAAATTTCAGGGTGATCAAAGATTTTTGATTGTGTCTGAGGGCCGGTGCATAGGTTTTTTGAATTCCCTGTTAGCCACGGACATAAAGGCTTCCGAGCTCCGGTTGATCCAGTCATTTGGCGAGGAACTCAAAGTAGATGCCGTATTGTACAGCAAGCTCTTCAGGTTTGAAAATCGCATAGGCGGAGAATATTCGGTCAAAAGGCCTGCCTCTGTGGCCTTAACCCTCCAAATAATCCGGGTTTCAGACGGAGCAACACTTTGGCGTAATACGTTTGATGAGACACAACAGGCATTAATGGAAAATCTCATGAAAGCCGGGCTGTACAGAAAAACAGGCTTACGCTGGCTTACCGCCACCCAACTGGCGGACTATGGCCTTAACCAGGCCGCTGACGAACTCAAAAATCTCCTTCCCTGACTCTCGGCTGAACAGTAATTATTCAATCTTTGCCCAAAAGTGTGAACGGTTATGCCAAATGAAAATATCAACTAGCCAGGTAGTTGAATTTCTGGAAGGTCAGCGTTTTATCTGCGCCCAGTGTATTGCTAAGAAGGGAGCCAGATATCACTTACTGACCCATCTTGGGAGAGAAATCAACTTAGCGTCCAGCCGTTTTATCCATGTATCTACACAGCAATTATCTGCTAAACCAAGAAATCTCCGTATTAAGAAACTATACGAAATTTATGACCGCAGAGATACACTGAAAGAAAAAATCAACATTCCTGAACTCTGGGAACTGGTTGAAGACGAACAGGCACTCTGGCCTCCGGGGAAACTGGCTGAACTGGCCTTTGAACAGACAGTAGAGCCCGACCATGAAGCTGCCTTTATTCGGGCGGTAATAGACGATCACACGTACTTCAAATTCAGAGAGGGGATGATAAAAGTCCAATCTCCTGAGGCAGTCAAGCGACTTCTGGATCAACGTGCCAGAGAGGCAGAACGTTTTGCACGACTTATCAGGGGAAGCCAGTGGCTTGAGGACCTATGGTCAGGTGACCTGTCAAAAAAAGACCTGGCCATTAAAGAACTTGATGACCCGGATATTTCGTTCTGGATATCAAACATCAAAGACTTCTGTATAAATGGAGACGAGTCAGAGCAAGCCGTTTTAGTTCGCGAACTGTTCAGACAGGCAGGCCTTAGCAGCCCTACAGCCCCCTTCAACACCCTTATCAAGGCAAAAATATGGGATGAAGAAGAAAATCTTGAGTTGCTCAGATATGAAATAGACACCGAGTTTTCCAAAGAGGTCATCCAACAGGCGGAAGCGCTGGCTGGATTCCCGGCAGATACAAAAAAAGAAGGCAGGGAGGACCTGACCGGTCTCCATACTCTTACCATAGATGGACCGGAAAGCCTGGATCTCGATGATGCATTGAGCTTCAGAGAGGTCAACAATGAATGGGAAATCGGTGTCCACATAACCGACATCGGGCTTCAGGTAGAGCACGGCACCCCTTTATTTAAAGACTCAATCCGGAGGGGAACAACCATTTATTTACCGGATCGTAAAATCTCAATGCTCCCTGAAATACTTTCCCATGGGGCCTGGAGCCTTGAGATGGGAGTGGATCGCAGGGCCCTATCCTTTTTTATGTATTTGGACCCGAAAGGAAACATCCTTTCCCAACGAATAGTCCGTAGCGTGATCAATATTAAAGAACGCCTCACATATGAGGATGCTGAGGCAAGAATAGCTGCAGAAGGACATCCGTTCCACACTCTCTATAAATTCTGCATCGCCCGCCGGACCAGAAGAATTGAAGATGGCGCCCTTCCTCTGCCCATCCCTGAACTTGTCATACAGGTTGATGAGACTGGAGAGGTAGAAGTAGGACTTTCTCAACCCGGGCCAGGCCGTTTTCTTATAGCAGAGTGCATGATTCTGGCAAATCTTGTAGCAGCTCGGTTTTTAAGAAATCATGCTATTCCGGCACTTTACAGAAGCCAACCTCCACCAAGGGACCGCATTATCTCCGGAGACGAAACAGATCTATTGGCCAATTTCCGGCAAAGAAGACTCATCAGTAAAGGTAATCTGGGGACTGAGCCTGACATACATCACGGTCTTGGTCTGGATGTATATACTACTATAACTTCGCCATTAAGACGTGGGCTTGATCTCCTTATGCAGCAGCAGATTACATACATGCTTGCAGAAGGCAGATCACTTCACGCAAAAGAAGACCTGATAAAATTTGCCATATACCTACAACAGGGCCTCAGTGCTGCTGCTGCAGTACGCCAGGCAAGGACCCGTTACTGGCTGCTGAAACATCTGGAAAAAAGGAAAGATGAGCCACTTGACGCCTGGATACTGGGAACAGGCCCCCACAAGATACTTGTAGTACTTGCGGATTATCTTCTGACTGTGGAACTTCCGATAATACGGGGACAGAGGTACTCATGGGACCAACAAGTCAAGGTGCGAATCAAAAAAGTCAACGCCAGGGAAAATATCCTAAAAATGGACTGGGGCCACTAGGAATTTGGTAGTCGATCACATAACCCGTTATGCTCGCTCATCGCGCCTTGAATATAACAAAAAATCCTGTTAATTGTTGTTCAACTTATTTATCTCCCGTTCCTAATTGGGATCGCCAATGATTTCAACAAGATCGAAATGGCTTTTCTCTCGCCCAAGCAAACAATAAAATGTGTAGTTTCAGCCGGTGCAACAAGGATCAGCGCCAATTTGTGTTTCACCTTCTTGGAATTCCAATGGTAGCATCCTGCCAGGCTTATTCATTCGTACACCCTCCCCTCTAGTTGTTCTGAACAGAGGAGAGATTGCCATTTTTTTACCAAGGGCTTAACAAAAATTTTCTTTGGAGACGTAGTGTAAGTTTTTCCTATACGAACAAGACCCTCACCAGTTGTCATTCCAAGGTATTGCCAGTTGGCTGCCTTGTAACAGATACCCTGGTAATATCGAGGATCAACAAATGTCTCTGCCAAAACAGGGCTGTAGCCCCAGCGCTCTTGCCAGTCGTCTTTCACACGCCGGACAATCCGCCCCAAAATGTGGCTTCCAAGATTTTTAACATGCACCCATGGAAAAATTAGAAAACGACTGTTATTGATGACCCAAGCCAGATTCCTTAGGCGCTGTATCTGTGTCCAGCCTATCCACCGGTCTCGAACTGTCAGGGCCTTGGCCGCTCCTGCAAACATCAGGCATCCCAACAAACCTCGTTCAGATACAAAAAAATACCGCAAAACGTAACCGAACGGCTTCTTGTATCCTAGATAGTGATAACGCGATACGTATTCATTCCACAATCCAGTCAATTCCTTGCCTTTAACTACCTCTACATTTACCCGACCTAAATCGCCTAAATTACATACAATATCAGCTTGGGGCTCAGTCTTGGACGTCAGCGCAATTTCCCTTTTGCCTGGCTGTTCTTGTGCTTTCTGTCGTTTTTCCGGGAGCTTCACGAATCCCTTTGATTCCATTTTTTCCAGTAATTTCATACAGGCATCTATCTT
This sequence comes from Thermodesulfobacteriota bacterium, assembly GCA_034658555.1. Taxonomy (GTDB): domain Bacteria; phylum Desulfobacterota; class Dissulfuribacteria; order Dissulfuribacterales; family UBA3076; genus UBA3076. The sequence continues at coordinate 11,164 of JAYEFH010000179.1, forward strand.
GTAACCACCAGAGGCCGTAAACCATTCTATATGTTCGCATATAGTTGTAGCCAGTTCCGTACGGCTCAACCGTGGAAATACTCCTACTGTTTCTTGTATTTCATCAAGTTCCAGCCTGCTGATCTCACGACCAGATTGTAATATTGATCCTCTCCTTTTTTTAAGCATAGCGTGATGCCTCCTTACAAATAAGTCCGCAACAATCCAGTGTTACACTATCAAAACCTTACATCTTTGTATTCTATTTTTGGTGGTCGTTAAATCTCAACGGATACATAACGATTATAGGCCACAAATAACACTTTAAAGACAACATGGTGCATATATAAAATCTTAGAAAAAGCTAAGGTCTTTCTCGATACTCTCTGTGAATATTAGTTTTAATAATCATTTATTATTTCCTTATTTTTTGAAAGTAAATTATCATATAGTTAAAAGTATATCAAGCGTATATTACGTGACAATTAACGACTATCAGAATTTCTTCGTTGTTTCCCGATGAAGAATTTTAGTCTATGATACATAGGCGATAAATTTTGTGAATCATAAACTCATTTCAATAAGCCAGCACACAAAAACAGGATCAACGACAGACCAGACCCCTGTTCTGTAGTCCTTTTCAATCAAGTCTTTTCTGGACAAGGTATGAAGGCCCTGTTGAATGCCTCCAGTTGAGCCAAGTGCGGAATTGCAAACCCTACGGTCAATGAGTATTTCCAGATCCTGGAAGACACGCTGATCGGACAGCAATTGCCGGCCTTTCGAAAAAGGAAAAAACGGCGGCTAATAACCAGCCCGAAATTCTACTTCTTTGACCTCTCACCGGTTATTCATTTCACCAGGCGCGGCAAAGTAGTCCGGGGCTCAGAGCTTTTTGGCAGAGCCTTTGAGCATTATATATATGGATGGAACTCGTAGCTCATTCCAGTTATTCTGAATTGTTTTACCCGATCACTTATTGGCGAACATCTTCCGCCGGAGTTTAATGTCACACTCCAATCGGTCCAGCAATGCTCTCGTGGTAGGCAAGTTGTAGACCATTTTTGCCACGAACGCCCGAGCAATAGCAATACGATCTTCAAGAGGCCGTCCTGGAAA
>JAYEFH010000180.1:0-12258 GCA_034658555.1 Thermodesulfobacteriota bacterium
CACCCCTTAAGTTCGGCAGGACGCATATTTACCGCCTTGCTGATTGCCTTGGGTGTAGGGTTTTTTTTCTATGCCCTTGGGTTACTGGCAGAAGCAATTTTTGAGGGACATCTTAAGGGACTCCTGGGAAAAAGGAAAATGGAAAAGGCCGTTTCCAAACTGAAACAACACTTTATTATCTGTGGTTATGGAAGAATTGGGAGGTCAATATGCCGGGTACTTAAAGAACGACAGTTTCCCTTAGTGATAATAGAAAAGGATCCCTCTATTATACCGGCGATAGAAATAAATGATTTTTTGTATGTAACCGGCGATGCAACCCATGACGAGATCCTGATTCAGGCAGGTGTTGAACGGGCAAAAGGAATTATCTGCGTATTAGGTACTGACTCGGATAACGTGTACATTACCCTCACGGCCAGATCGTTGAATCCCGGGCTGTTAATAGTGGCCAGAGCAGATGACGCCAATGCTGAAAACAAAATGATCCAGGCAGGAGCAAATCGAGTCATCTCTCCATATGAGATAGGGGCAAGGCGTATGGCCCTTGCAGTTCTCCAACCAACTGTGACGGAGTTTTTGGACCTGGCAGTCCATTCGTCCGCCTTTGACCTCGGCATCGAGCAGATGGAGATAGATTCCAAATCCGCGCTGGATGGTGTGAGCCTCATTGACGCTGCTCTGCGGCAGAAGTTAGGTGTTACCGTGCTGGCGGTCCAACAGTCTACGGGCGAGATGACATTAACCTTGCCCTCTGACCATATTATCAGGGGTGGTGATATAGTTGTTGCTTTAGGAAACAGAGAAGGACTGATTGCCTTGAGGGAACTGGGCCGGGGCACGCTTGCTTCCTGATGGTTTTGGTTTTAGGAATTTGCTTTGCGATTGCACCGCAGTATCTCATTTTCCGTTACGATAATATCCATTCTCTGGTCGTGGGTTTTCAGGTGAATTTCCGGAAGGACCTGAAGGCTGAAGGCAAGTCCTATGCGAAAAGCTTGAGGGGCCTCTATAGATAAAAAACGGTCGTAGTATCCTCCTCCGTAACCATATCGGCCGCATTGGCGGTCAAATACACTGCCGGGAACCACTACCATGTCTATTTGGGATGGTCGTATTAATGGAACCACCTTTACATCCGGCTCCAGTATTCCGTAGGCTCCGGGCCTGAGACCTTTTTCCCAATCCTTCAAGAGATAAATTTCGAGCCGTCTGTTTGTGACATCTGTCTTAGGAATAGCCACTTCCAGTCCGCTATTGAGGCTCTCTCTGATGAGTTGATGTGTATCTACTTCGCTCCTGAAAGAAACATAAATAAGGGGTATCCTGCTATTTTTATATTCTTCAAGTTTTCTGAAGCTGTCAGTAATTTTTTTGCTTAGATAGCTCAGGGTAGAGGAGGAAAGACGATCCCGTTTGGAAATGATTTTGCTTCGATAAGAAAAGGAATAAGGAAATGACATTTATTTAAAAAACGAGATCGATTACGGGGATTGATAAAAAATACGAATACAAGAAGATTCTCGTACACAGGAATTTTGCCAAACAGGCTTGCAGCTCCTGTCTCTCAGCACAACGTTTCTGCCTGAGGAGAGAAACCTTATAGATCTTGCTAATAGAAAAAGGCATCCATCTCTGCCGAAGAATTTTGATCCAACCACTTTTACATCTTCTCCATTATTGAGTTTAAGTCCAATTCGCCTGACAAACCATCGCGGAGCAACAATGACCCGGAAAATACGAGTTCTGGTCTGAAGAGTAAAGCACTGGAGTCTCATATACGGCCTTACCACACACTGTTTGATAGTTCCTCTGATTACTACCTCTGTATTTTCGTCATAACCAATACTTATGGCATGAGCAGAGTCGGCATTGGTCAACAAGAAAATAGCAAATAAGAAAAAATAAGCAGCTTTTGGATCAATTACCTTGTGGAAATTCATGGCTACTTACTGTGCCTCTAATCGACTTTGTGGAAATGTTCGAAATATTCTTGTCTTCTGAAAATACTCAAGAAAATATATGCAGATTGCGTACCCTTTGGATAATTATACCTTATTAAATCAATTTACTGAAAATATCAAAAAATTTTATCATTTCAAAAAATTTTAATCTGGATCGCAATAAACACAACATGCAATTTTTGCATGTTTGTGCAATTTTTGCACTTCATGAATGCAATTTTTGCACTGTTTTTCCTGATTAATATATTGTAGTATATTGTAAGTGGGTTAAGCGATTATAGTTATCACTTGTGTTGGATTCGCCTGACTTAATAGAACCTCAACGCACTGAGATCACTGCAAAATTAGCGAACCCAACAAAATTAGTTGCAAGCCGACGGCTTCACCCAACCTACAATTTGTCGTTTAGGGTAGCGAAGTGGATAACCCTATTTTCCTATTTAAATCCAGGAAGCCAGGGACTTGTGAGTAGTCTTGGAGTGCCTGGAGCTTCCAGGAAAGGAAGTGACAATAAAAGAAGAAGGCCTCCTTGAAAAATTCCAAGAAGGCCTTCGGGGAGAGGAGGGTTGGGAAGAATAAAAATTTTTTTTAATTGTTATTCGTGTATGTTTATATGTATTATAAGCAAACATCGTGCCAGCTATTTCAGGAAACCATATTCCTTTAGTTTATACTGAAGTGCTCTAATTGAAATACCTAATATTTCTGCGGCCTTACGTCTATTTCCATCTGTTTCCATGATGGTTGTCTCAATGGCTTCTTTTTCCATGTCTCGTATACTGCGAAACCGTTTAGTGGCTGGCTCAGAAATGCTATCTATAAGTGAGGCTGTTAACGGAGGCAGTTTCAGCCTGGAGTCCCTGCTTAAAATAATGGCTCGTTCAATGACATTATGTAGTTCCCGCACATTACCGGGCCATTCGTAGGATTTTATCTGCTTTAAGGTGTCATCTGATATTTCCGAGACCTTTTTCCCCACCCGCGTAGATATAGACCGGACAAGGTAGTTGGTCAGCATCTGTATTGCCTCAAGGCGCTTTTTCAAAGGAGGAAGGGTGATTGGAAAAACATTCAGACGATAGTAAAGGTCTTCTCTAAAGCGTTTTTCACGTATCCCGGCCATCAGATCTTGGTTGGTGGCGGCAATTATTCTCGCGCTGGTATTAAGGGTAGTAGTGCCGCCCACCCTTTCAAATGTCCTTTCCTGGAGTATCCGCAAGAACTTTACTTGAGCAGACAGGGGCATTTCCCCTATCTCGTCCAAAAAAATGGTTCCATTATGAGCAAGTTCAAATTTTCCCCTCTTGGTCTTGATCGCTCCGGTAAACGCCCCTTTTTCGTGTCCGAAGAGTTCAGACTCAATAAGCGTTTCAGGTATTGCCGCGCAATTAAGCTCTACAAACGGACCTTGTCTCCCACTCAAGTGATGAATAGCTTTGGCTACAAGACTCTTTCCTGTACCGCTTTCTCCCTGAAGTAATACTGTGGCGTCTGTCTTGGCCACATACTGTATTTCGCTCCACACCTCATCCATACCGGCAAAAATGACATCAGTAGGCGGGAGGCCTTCGGCAAGTTGATTTCTCCATAGAGTATCCACCGCCATGAGGGTCTGGCGCTCCACCACTTTTGCTACCGCCATTCGCAATTCATCCGGATCTTTAAGGGGCTTTATAAGATAGTCTAACGCCCCTTCTTTCATAGCCTCCACAGCATTTTCCACAGTCGCATAAGCTGTTAGTATTATAAAATCAATTTCCGGCCTTTCTGATCGAACCTTTTTCAAGAGATCGATGCCGCTGATATCAGGCATTTTGAGGTCTGTGATTACAAGGTTGGGAGAAAAATCCCCAATTGTGCCAAGGGCTTTGATGCCGCTGTCGGCCGGCTTCACTTGATAGCCCGCCTGAGTGAGGATTCGGCTCAGGAGAGCTGTCAAGGGTCTTTCGTCGTCTACTACCAGAATGCGAAAATTATTAGGTTCCATAGGCATTTTTTTGTTTCTAATCTAATTATTTCAGCTTATTCTAGCAAGGAATTATGGATTGTCTTTTTCTTATAAATCCCATGTCAGGGGCCCTTGCGGGGAAAAAAATTGCTGCTGAACTAGAACGTGCCCTGCATGTCCGGGGTCTCAGCAAGCATATCGTCTTCACGGATCCTGAACATCTGGAGACTCAGGTAATGTCCTTGGCTCCAGGCAGTGACCTGATTGTGGTTGCAGGGGGTGACGGCACTGTATCAGCGGTTGCACGCATACTTGGCGCTCTTGACAGGCCCCCGCCGCTTGCCATCCTGCCACTTGGCACAGGAAACGATCTGGCCAGAAGCCTAGGCTGGTGGAAAGTATGGAATCAGGGTGGCCTTGATCATTTCCGGTCGGGGATTAGCGCCGGAAAGGTTAAGGCAATGGACCTCTGGTCCTGCGGAGAGGATTCCAGATTTATAGGATATGCAGGTTTTGGCCTGGATGCAAGGGTAGTAGCGTCTGTTTCGCAAATACGTCTGAAACGTTTTTGTCATAATTTTGGAAAAAGATGGAATCAGTTGCTTTATGTTGCTCTTGGCCTGAAACATATTCTTTCGATTATGCTCAAGTTTGGTTCGACCGGGATGGATGTATATTTTTTTGATAAAAAGGGGAACTTGAATCAAATTAGGCTAAGGAACCATGATACTTTGATCCTTTCTAATATCAAATACTATGCAGGTGGCGGGTCTCTTTCATCCGTGTCTTGCTGGAGCGACGGGAAATTAGAAGCCTATGTCATTCCCACTGTCAGGGCATATCTCGGGCTGCTATTGAGAGGCCGCATTACTTTTCTTTCAAATCCAAGAGCCACTTATCAGGCATGTTCTGTAAAAATTATAGGGAAACAGAATTTTCCTGTACAGCTTGATGGTGAATGGGCGCGAGAATGTACGGCAAGAGATACTATTAAAGTACAACAGGTGAGGGCTTTACCCGTACTTGTCCCTCCTGCCGGCTTTGCTGTAAAAGAAACTGTCGGCAGCTGCTGGTCCAAGAGTCCTATCCTAAAAAGAGATGCTTCATCAATACTGCCGGATCCTGCTACTTCTACAGGATCAACAGGATTGTCAGGATAAAAAATATTAAGAAATCCTGTAAATCCTGTTGATCCTGTCAGAGATGTCCAGCTCGAAGGACGCTAACTTAATTTTTGAAAAAATTTGTCTCGCGCTTCGTTCTGTCCGAAGAGTAAAACACACAGTTAATAGAGCCTCAACAGGTATTCTTGTAAATAGTGAACAAATATCTATTCAAGGAGGATTGTTATGCGTGAAAGGCGTAAAGGATCGCGTTATTCAGTGAATTTTCGTGTATTTTTTCCAGAGTTCAATATATGGGGACATACTTCCAATATCTCGTTAGATGGATGTTTCGTGACGGTAGATCCCTCCATGTCTGCAGGGTTTATCGCTGACTTGCTGGTTGAGTTGCCTGTTGTTGGAATCATTGCTCTTAAGGGTTATGTGCAGCATCTAGGCAAGGCGAAGCCAGGAGCCGGTCTCCAGTTTGTCCAGGTGAAGTTTGAGCCTGACCAGTCAGAATACTATAGTTTGTACTCACGATTTTTAAAGGGTATGTCTCAGCTCGAGAAAATAAGAGAAAATTATCTGAAATTAGTCACACAGAATCGATTGAAACTGTGTACCATGCCAAGTGAGTCTGAAAAAGCTGAAACCACCTGAACTTCTTTCAAAATTTAAGATTTTGTTCGAAAGCAAAGCGCGAGGAAATGATTTGATTGCTCTGCCGGCATTCGTTTGGCCCTTTCTGGTCTTTTCGCTGGGGACTTGTATCGGCAGCTTTTTGAATGTGTGCATATTCCGGCTGCCTCAAGAAAGATCGGTGGTCAGGCCTGGTTCTGCCTGCCCAAAATGTGGCCATCGGTTGAAATTGTGGGAAAATATCCCAATACTGAGTTTCTTGTTTCTACGGGCTAAATGCAGTTCTTGTGGGGCAAGGATCTCCTTGCAGTATCCCTTGGTGGAGCTATTGAGCGGCCTTTTGGCCCTTGCACTTTGGTATAAGTTTGGTCTTGGCCCTGAGGTTTTTATTTATTTTTATTTTTCAGCATGTCTCATAATTGTGACATTTATTGACCTTGAGCATCAAATCATCCCGGATGCAGTGTCTTTGTCTGGAATCGTCCTTGGCTTCTTATCGTCTTTCTTGCTTCCCGAACTGTCGTGGTGGGATTCTCTGCTGGGTATAATAATGGGTGGGGGCATCCTGCTTCTTGTGGCATGGGGCTATTATATTATTGCCCGCATGGAGGGAATGGGAGGCGGGGACATCAAGCTCCTTGCTATGATAGGGGCTTTTTTAGGCTGGCAGGCAATACCGCTTGTAATTCTAATAAGTGCCGCAGTGGGTTCCGTTACCGGCTTGGCGATGATGACAGTCCAAAAAAGAGATAGACACATGGCCATACCTTACGGTCCCTTTCTGGCTGGAGCGGCTCTGGTATCATTATTCTGGGGGCGTGAACTAATAGCATGGTATCTGTTTTTTATCTCCAGGAGCTAAGTAGTGTCTGAACGAAAAGTCCGTTCAGACACAATTTTGAATTCTGAATTAGCTCCCTTCGGGCAAACTGTTAAGCCTTTTGATTAGGAGAATATCGTGAGTAAACTTCGAATTCTGGTTATAGATGATGAATATGACGTGAGGAATATAGTTGCCGGTATATTGACCTCTGAAAAGGCTGGATATGATGTTGTCCAAGCGGCTAATGCCATTGAAGGTCTGAATTTGGCACAAAAGCAGCCCTTTGATCATATAATAAGCGATATTTATATGAAGCCTGAGGATGGACTCCAATTTCTAAAAAAAGCCAAGGGCGCTGGGGTATCAGCCAATATAATCATGATGTCCGGTCAGGCCGATATTGATATGGCACTTGAGGCCATAAAGATAGGGGCGTGTGACTTCATCTTCAAACCCATAGTGTCAGATCATCTGCTTTTCGTATTGCGAAGGACCGAGGAAAAGGCCGGACTTCTGAAAGAAAACGCACTTTTAAGAACAAAGGTACACAATAAATATTCGTTTCACAATATTGTGGCCAAGAGCTTTCAGATTAAACGCATTTTTGAGGTCATTGAAAGAGTAGCAGATTACAAGACCACTGTGCTGATAACCGGTGAGAGCGGGACAGGGAAAGAACTTGTAGCCAAGGCAATTCACTTTAATAGCATCAGGGCCAAGGTACCCTTTGTACCAATTAATTGTGGGGGCATTCCGGAGAATTTGCTCGAGAGTGAACTCTTCGGTTATGTAAAAGGGGCCTTTACAGACGCTGTCAGGACCAAAAAAGGACTCTTCGAAGAGGCCCATAAAGGGACCCTGTTTTTAGACGAGTTGGGTGATATGCCTTTGTCCTTACAGGTTAAGCTCTTGAGGGTCCTGCAGGAAGAAGAGGTCAGGCCTTTGGGCGATACTCGCTGCATACAGGTAGATGTGCGGATAGTGGCAGCCACGGCAAAGGATCTTGCGCAAGAGGTGAGTAAAGGTAATTTCCGAGAGGACCTGTTTTACAGAATAAATGTACTCTCAATAGTTATTCCTCCTCTAAGAGAAAGGAAGGAAGATATTCCTTTACTGGTTGATTTCTTTATAAAAAGATACAATTCCCGCTTAAAGAAGAAGGTGGAGGGAGTCAGTCCTGAGGTAATGCCCCTTTTCCTCGAATATAAATGGCCAGGGAATATCCGTGAGCTTGAAAATGCTACAGAAAGGGCAATGGTCTATTCGGATGGCCCGACAATACAGGTAAGGGATCTGCCACCTCAGATACGGGCGGATTCCGGAGTCGGAAGCGCTTCTCCCATATCAGCCCTTGATGGATCTATCTTTTCCATTAAGAAGAGCAGCAAAATGTTGGAGCGAGAACTTATAATAAAGGCCCTTGACGAAACCAAGGGTAATAAAACTAAGGCTACCCAACTTTTGGAGATCAGCCTGCCTGCGCTTTTATACAAGATAAAGGACTATGGTCTTGCAGTATAGATTTAGTCGTCAAGCCGTCATCTGCTGGAATTAGGAATGGCTGCTAAATCAATCCCACTGCCTTCTTCAGCGATTCCACTTCAGAGTCAGTCAATGTCCTGTACTTGCCGGACAGTAGTTTACCCAGGCCTACATGCCCCATTTTAATACGTATCAGTCTGATGACCGGGTGGTTTACCGTGTTGAGCATCAACCTTATCTGGCGTTTTCTGCCCTCTTTCAGCACAATTTCCAGGACCGTTGAGCGCCTCGTGGTTTCCAGTACGCGCATTTTACAAGGCAATGTCATTTTCTTTTCTATCTCTACACCTTGTCTAAGAAGGTCCAGAACTGCCTTTGAAGGTCTCCCTCTTACGGTTGCATGGTAGGTCTTCGTAACCTTGTGGCTGGGATGTAATAGCCTGTGGGCCAAGGTCCCGTCATTTGTGAGGAGGAGCAAACCCTCGCTGTCTTTGTCAAGACGCCCTACAGGATAAACCCGACCTGGAATTCCTTCCAGCAGATCCATTACAGTGGTTCGCCCATAGGGATCACGAACTGTAGTCAGGACCCCTTTAGGTTTATTAAGCAAAAGATAAATGGTAGATTTTTTCCAACGAATCCTGTTCTTATCAACACGAATTTCATTCGTATATGGATCAACCTTTGAACCGAGTTCAGTAACAATTTTGCCATCTATACTGACCCGGCCAGAACGGATGAGTACCTCCGCCGCTCTCCTGGAGCACACACCGGCGTTGGCGAGATATTTTTGCAGTCTTATCATAACGGGCCTATAGTGTCTGAACGGAAAAACAGTTCAGACACAATTTTGAATTCTAAATTCTGAATTTAAAAAAAGGCATCCTTCATAGCAAGTCAAAAGTAGTTTACACTTTTAGTGGTGGAGAGTTTCCCTATTAGGAATTAGATCTAATCCGCAGATTGTGAAAAAAAACAAACAAAAGGGAACAATATATGTGTTAGGGGTTGGTCCCGAGGGCCTTTCTCCTGCGGGGGGGGAGTGTCTGCATAGGGCCTCCACGGTATTCGGGGCAAAGCGTTTTAGTTTTATGGTGCCTGAGGATAAGCCCTTCAGCCCTGTTATGCCTATAGAAAAGCTTTTGGAGGATTTAAAGAACTGCTCGGGGCCGGGAGATATCGTGGTCCTTGCCTCAGGTGATCCGCTGTTTTTCGGGATTGGACGAGTGCTGCTGAGGGAATTTTCAGCGGAACGTCTTTGCTTTATACCATCTATTACCAGTATTCAGCTTGCGTGCTCAGAACTCAAGATACCCTGGGATGATCTGCTCAGCCTGAGCTTCCATGGAAGAGATTCCCGCATTATTGAGAAGCTTTATCCTTACTTGAAAAGTCGGGACATGACAAAAATCGCCTTGCTGACAGATCCTGTTAATACTCCTTGGAAAATTGCGCAGGCCTTGTTGGATGCAGGCCTGGAAGGACTTGCAATCCATGTGGCGGAGGATTTGGGGGGCAGTTCTCAGAAGACAGGGTCTTACTCTTTAGAACAGGCATCTTCCATGGATTTTCATCCTCTAAATGTTGTGGTCCTTACCGGGAAGATCAAGTGGGCAACTGGTGGATTCGGTCGAAAGGAGAATGCATATCAACACAGTGGAGGCATGATTACAAAGGCCGAGGTCCGCTCAGTAGTCCTCGGGGCCCTTGAGATACCTTCAAAGGGCGTCATGTGGGACATCGGTGCCTGCAGCGGATCTGTTTCAATTGAGGCCGCAGGTCTTGCTCCAAAACTCAGAATCATTGCTGTTGAAAAGAACAAAGAACGTATCGAGGATATAAAAGCCAATATTCGCAGGTATCAAACATTCAACATAGATCTGATAGAGGGGAGTGCTCCGGAGGCCCTGGAAGGGCTCCCTGAACCTGACAGGGTATTTGTAGGCGGAGGAGGGAGCGATCTCTCATCCATTCTAAAAAAAGTTGTTCGTCGTCTTAAGGGAAGAGGACCTGTGGTCGCTACGACTATTACCTTGGAATCACTAATGCTTCTGTTAGATAACCCGGCCCTGGATGGTTTCCGGATCGAAGTGAGTCAGGTACAGGTATCCAGGCTTAGGCCCCTGGGCCGGGGCCGGATACTCTCGGCCCACAATCCTGTATTTGTGATAAAGGCATGGCGCTGACACGCCCGGCACTGATAATATATAACCTGCTCCAGGTTGCGGCCCTGCCGTGGCTGGGTCCTCCGGCCCTGCTATATCTTCTTTCCAGGTCCAAGTACAGGGGCCACCTGGCAGGAAAATTTGGAAGGCTTCCCAACCTGTCTCCCCTCAAAGGCCGGTCCCCCAGAATATGGGTTCATGCCCTGTCGGTCGGGGAAGTAAATGCAGCATCGGCCCTGGTAACAGCCATCTCTCAAAGATGGCAAGGGGCAGGGATAATCTGTTCCGCCACGACAGCTACAGGGCTCACTGCCCTTAAAAAAAAGCTGGGCCATACCGCCCAGGTGATCACCACGGCCCCTTTTGATCTGCTACCTTTGGTAAACAAGGTAATAAAGGCAGTGTCGCCTGACTGCTTTATTCTTGTTGAGACAGACGTCTGGCCTAACTGGATATGGAGCATGCGACAGTCAGGTATCCCTACGATGCTGGTGAACGGGAGCCTGTCTTCCCGGTCAGCAGAGAGGCTTTCACGTCTGGGACCGGTAAAAGACATACTGTATGGAGGTTTTGATCTGCTCGCCATGCAGTCACCTTATGACAGGGAACGGCTTTTGAGGCTTGGTTTTTCCACGGACAGAGTGAGCGCTCCCGGAAACCTGAAATACGACCTTGAAGTGCCCCAAATTGATGAATCTGAAAAGGTCCTTCTCAGAGAGGCCATAGGCCTTGAGCCCACAGCACCGCTTTGGGTGGCGGGAAGCACGCATCCCGGCGAGGAAGAGCTGATACTTGCTGCCCATAAGGGCCTTAAACAGGTATTCCCGGAACTTCAACTCCTCCTGGCCCCAAGAGACCCGAAACGCGGACCGGAACTGGAATTTTTGGCAAGGGAGATGGGATTTAAGGCCGTAAAGCGCAGCGAGGTTGAGAAGTCCGGTAATGTAGTAGACATAGTGGTGTTGGATACCCTTGGAGAGCTTCTAAAGTGCTACAGCCTCTGTGATGTAGCATTCATAGGGGGGACCCTGGTGAATATCGGGGGGCATAATCTACTTGAGTCCGCGGCCTATGGAGTGCCGGTGCTCTTTGGTCCCTATGTTGAAAGCGCACTTACGATAGCTGAAGATCTTGTGGCCTGTGGAGGAGGCAGGCGTGTGTCAGGAAAAGAAGAATTGCAAGTAGCGTTAAATAAGCTCCTGGGAGACTTTCCTGAGCGTAGAAACATGGGTGGCAAGGCAAAGGACCTTTTGCAAAAAAACCAAGGCACTGTCTTCAGGTATCTGGATCTTTTGGCGAAAGCACTCTGGGAAATTTAGTGATTGGGTGATTTGTTTGTCCGTGTAAGTCTGTGAATCTATATTATATTCCATTTTAAAGTGCAAAAAGCTCCAGCAAACAACTCACTGTTTTGATTTGAGCACTTTTGGAAATCACACCGAGTTTTTGAATTAGTCTGGATCTATCTACTGCCCGCATTTGGTCTAATAGGATCAATCCCTTTTTACCTTGAAAGGTGCATTGAATTCGAGTTGGAAAACCGAACCCTTTTGATGTCATTGGAGCAATGATAGAGGTTTTTAGTGAGGACATTTCATCTGGTGAAATGATAACACAAGGTCTTGTCTTTTTAATTTCTGAACCCTGTGTTGGATCCAATTGAACCAACCAAATGTCGAATCTATGAATATTCGGTTTTACCATTCCCAATTCTCATTATCGGTTAGCGGAGAATCCAGCCATTCCTGGTCAATTTGATCAACTCCTTTTGTTTTTAGAATTCTATCAAATTCATTTTTCCACCCCTGCCTTGGTTTTTGCAAAGGTTGAATTAAAAGCCCGTCATCACTAATTTTAAAAACCAGTTCTTTGTTTTCTAGTTGAGCTTGTTCAATAATTGCTTTTGGAATTCTTACTCCTTGCGAGTTACCGATTTTTATCAAAGTAGTCATATTTGCCTCCAATTGTACTTAATATAATTACAATGTAATTACTTTTGGGATTATTGTCAAATTTTTGTGGCCTGGTGGGGGATTTTCAAGTGGTCACGGGTGGGGGATTTTGGGTGGCCATCGGGGGTTCGATGTTGGATGTTCATTTTTCAAAACAACTACGTATGGATTCCCTCCCC
>JAYEFH010000181.1:0-2902 GCA_034658555.1 Thermodesulfobacteriota bacterium
AGGGGATGGGCAAGACGTTCCGGATGGCGGTAAAAATCAAAGCCGAACCGGCCCTTGACACACAGGTCCCCGTTATTCGGCGGCTGACCTGGATCGGCCTTTACCTCAAGCAGCACATCCTGTTTGACATGCAGATCGACATTGCATCCGGTTCCACAGTAAGTACAGACACTGCGGATAGTCTCAGCCTCTCCGGGCAGCAATGGTACAGTCAGCGATTTTTTTGTAAGGGCACCAGTGGGACAGGAGTCAACACAGGCCCCGCAGGAAACGCAATTATCATTAAGATTGATCGTAATTGCGCTTATTTTGCCGTTATCTTCCTTATAATCCAGCTCAAGGGCATCGAACTCACAGCTCCGTTCACACCGAAGGCATATTATGCATCTGTTGGGATCAGCAGTAATAAAATGATGATCCGTATTGACAGGCGCGATAAGGCGGTCAGGCGATTTCGAGGCATCGACCTTATGGTCTCTGCACATTTCACGGTATGTGCATTTGGAAAGGCCCGAACATCCGCATTGCAGACACCTCTTTGCCTCACGTAAGGCCATCTCTTCGGTGAATCCCAGCTCCACCTCGTCAAAATCACCAATGCGCCGCTCCGGAGGACGAACCGGCATGCTTTCGCGCATTCGGATGGAGTAACCGTCGAAATTTCGCATGTCAACATTCTCAAAACGTTTTCCTTTTGAAAAGTTCAGCCGGCCGTCTGCCGGTCGGGCAACCGGCATGCCCGTGATCTCCAGATGGATTGCTTCTGCCGCTCTGCGGCCCGAGTCCACTGCCTGTATAACGGAACGGGCCCCGGTAGCCACTTCGCCACCGGCAAAGATACCCTTTACGTTAGTCCTCATTGTGGTGGGATTGACCTTAATGATCTTGCGCGAAGTAAGATTGAGCCTGGCCTCAATTTCGCCAAAATTCTTAAAAGAGTCATCCCCTTCCTGGCCAAGCCCTGCTATGACTGCATCGCCGTTCCACATAAGCCGGGACGCCTTCATGATCACAGGATGCCTGATCCCTTTTTTATCCGGTTCACCCAAGACAGTTCTTGCCATTGCCATTTGCAGCCGGTTTTCCTGGCGGGAGAGACCCACGGGCACGGCCATCAGAAAAAATTGGACCCCCTCGTTCTCAGCCTCTTTAACATTCCTTTCCTGGGCAGGCATCTCGACCCGGGACCTGGGATAGATCACCATCACGTCTCGGGCCCCCAGCCGTCTTGCACAGCGGGCCGCTTCAACGGCGATTTTGCCTCCGCCGATGATCAACACCTTGTTGCCCAAAGCCGGTATCTTGCCGGCTTTAACCTCACGCAAAAATTCGAGTCCATCCCTTGCCAGTTCGCCACCTTCTATGTTTAGGGACTTCTGCCTGGCCATGCCGGTTGCTATAAAAATTGCCTCGAATCCCTGATCCCGCAAATCCTGCAGGGAAAAATCCCTGCCCCAGCGCCTGCCGGTCCTGACATGGACGCCCATATCAATGATAGACATGATCTCAAGGTCCAGATCTTTTTTAGGCAGCTTGAAGTTGGGAATTGCATAGCGCACAAGGCCGCCCAGCTTTTCTTCAGCATCAAAAAGGGTGACTGCATGACCCTGCTTGCGAAGATAGTATGCTGCAGAAAGACCGGCAGGGCCGCCGCCGACAATGGCGACATTATGGCCTGTTGCAGGTGCCATGGCCTCAGGAACCGGATTGCGGCCTTTTGCATAGTCCACCACAAAGCGCTTCAGGTGGTTTATGGCTATGGACTCGTCCACCAGCACCCTGCGGCAGCGGGTTTCGCAAAAACGGGGGCAGACCCGGCAGACGATGCCGGGCAGGGGATTTTTTTCCTTGATCAGTCGAAGAGCCGCTCCATACTCGCCCATGGCAATAAAATTCACATATCCTTGTACATTGATCCCGCCGGGACAGGTAAGATTGCATGGGGCCTTGCAGTCGCCATAGTGGTGGGATGCCAGTTGCTGGAGCCGTTCTTTCCTGTGGGTTTTTAGCTCCGGAGTAGTGGTCACTACCACCATCCCTTCTGCAATCTGCGTCCGGCAGGCGCGGGACCTCTCGCCATTTACGTCCACCAAACATAGAAGACAGGGCCGCTTCGAGTCCTCAGCCCCCGGCAGGTGGCAGAGATGTGGAATATTAATCCCGGCATTTGCCGCCGCCTCAAGCACGGTTGCGCCAGGAGGAGCGGCAACGCTCTGTCCGTCAATAGTAAGAGATATTGGTATCTGCTCAGCAGTATGTCCGGCGTCTTTCATTTTGATCCAAATTCAGGTATTGTAGTAAGATCTGTATCTAACCATCCTTAGAAAACAAACTGTATTCAATCTTACTAAGCAGGTCAAGGCACTGTCTTCTCCGAGGCAATTGCGAAGTGGTCTTAGAGCATAAACTCTGTTACCCAGAGATAGCATTTTGTGAGGCTGTGGTTTTCCGCTGGTGTCACAAGAAGGCCAAGTTCGTATGTCCCGGACGGAAGGCACGAAACCGGTATGTTGCCGAACAAATTTTCATTTTGACATGACTGCGTATTCGTATTGGCCTAAATCTTGTAGTTCATTGATCATCGTTTCGGCCGGTAGTATCATCGAACGATCTGTAGTATCAAATAAAAGAAGCAAAAATGGGCATCCTTCATTCTGTAGTTTACACTTTTTCAACATAGACGGATGCCAGCCGTTAGCTGTTAGCCATTAGGTAAAAACTTTGTATAAAAACGGACTGTTAAGCTAAAACTTAACAGCTAATCGCACAAGTCATATTTTTTGTCTTCCCTAACTTCAATAGAGAGGTAAACACAAATGACTAACAAGGGAAATACACAAATCGCAAATGTAATAGCCAGGGAGATTCTGGACAGTCGCGGTAATCCTACTGTGGAAGTTGA
>JAYEFH010000182.1:0-2892 GCA_034658555.1 Thermodesulfobacteriota bacterium
CAAAAGGTCTGGAAGATTAAGAAGTCTTTCAAGTTCCATGCAATACTCCCAATGCTACTGTGGATTATCCGGATAAATCACAATAGCATCGGGTTTTGAAAAATGCAAGTTGAAAAAAAAGGGGGGGGATTTTTCGGCTCAACCGTAATTTGTGTGATGCCCAAACCCGTCAACCGGAATCAATGTGGTGAATAAAATCAACCAGTTACGCAAAACATTGCTAATATATCAACGGTTTAACAAGGGTATAAAGGGTAAAAAAATGTCAATATTTAATATTGGCATAACTACCTGTAAAACAATGAATAATTGCCAAAAAGGGGACGATTTACCACACCAGTTCCGGTTGACCCAAAAAAAGTCGCAATTACGGATTGGCGCCCGTTATTTTGTAACATCATTTGTAACTGTGGTCTTCGTGCTTGCCGTTGTATTTGGGGCTTTAGGAGTGGGTCCGGTCATGGCTGGACAGGCGGAAGCAGGGGAGAAAAAAGAGACGGTGAAACAGCCGGTAGAGATAGAGCAGACGATAGTTACGGCTACAAGGACAGAAATAGAGGTCAAGGAAGTGCCGATGTCCGTAGAGGTAGTAACAAGAGAGGAAATAGATGCCCTGGATGCTGATAATGTAATGGATATCTTGCGTTTTTCCACAGGTATCAATTTTTACAGGGATAAGAATTACAGGACTCCCATGATAAGAGGATTTGAAGGTAAGCACTCACTTGTTTTAATAGATGGCAGGCGTATAGCGAGTAGATCATCAGGAGGGGACCCATTTTGGTTCAGCACAAACGATATAGAACGTGTAGAGATTGTTCGCGGGCCGGCAAGTTCTCTTTACGGCTCTGATGCCTTAGGCGGGGTAATTAATATTATAACGAAAAGGCCAAAGAAGGGATTGACTTTTGATTTTTCCACAAAATACGGTAGTTATGCCCATGAGTCTGATACCACTACGGGCAAATTTTATTCAGGTTACGGAGCTGAGAAATGGGGTGTTGGCATTTCCAGCTATTTTGTGAATCAGAATCCATACAATAGCCCAGCAGGAGAGACCTATTGCGGTGACTATGAATACAACAATGTAGCAGGAAAATTTTATTACAATTTTTCCAAGGCATTGAGTCTGATGGCAGACTTCGATTACATGAAAGATGATGAGGATGACAGGGTTCTGGACCCAAAAGGCTGGTTATATACTTTAGACGCCGAGGAGGACGTAACGGACTATTCCTTAAAATTGGATTATAGTGGAACTACTCTGAAAGGGTTTTTGCGAGGTTATTATTCAGAAAGACATCACGACGGAGAGCAACGCTACCTGAATGATACCCTTATAAAAGGATCCATGAAAGAAGCGGGTACTATAAAAGATTTTGTAGATGGACATAGAAAAACAAAGGTGGTTGAAGCTCAGATAAGTACATTTCTTTTTGATTCCCACCTTTTTACCCTGGGTGGGGATTTCAGACGCGAAAGCTTCAAAACCACTAACATTAATACCGGTCATGATTATTTCTGGTCTACAAAAGACGGGATGACTAAACGCGGTTCAAGTTCCGAAATTGATTATTGGGCATTTTATCTCCAAGACGAATGGCAAATAGGAGATAAGTTACTTGTAGTCCCCGGCCTCCGGTATGATCACAGTGAGTTCGGAGACGAAGTCAGTCCAAAGGTTGGGGTAACGTATAATCTTTTTCCAAATTTTAGAACAAAGTTCAACTATGCTCATGGTTTCAGAGCACCGATGGCAGGGGATTTTAGTGCTGAAAAATTCACAACAGGAAAGAAGAAATTACATATTATCGGTAATCCTGACTTATATCCGGAAAGCTTAGATAGCTATGAAGTAGCTTTAGAAGGAGAATATGGGAGATTTTCAGGCAGAATAGCCTATTTTTATAACGATGTAAAAGATTTAATTGAAAAGGTAAGAAAGGGGCCTGACCCTGACAATCCTGGTTGGACCCTTGTTGAAAATGAAAATATTTCAAAGGCCCATATTCAAGGATTAGAAATAGAAGCTGGAGTCTCAATTTTTGAAGAGCTTTCTTTTAGTGCAAGCTATGCCTATCTGGACGCAGAGAATGCTGACACAAAAGAGAGGTTGGAATGGCGGGCGCGAAATCGTTGGATTGGGAAACTGAGCTATAACCTGGCCAAATATCAAGTTAAGGCCAATTTTTGGGGTGAATACACAGGTGATTATTTGCTCGCAGAAAAAAATTATAGCTATGCTCTATTCTATATCAACGTAGCTAAAGGAATTGGCAGGCACCTTGAGGCCTTTGCTGGAGTGGACAATCTATTTGATAAGGAAGTAAAGGATTTAGAGATGCCTATTTTGGGTGCCTTTTATTATGGTGGTTTAAGAATCAGCTTTTAGGATGGTTAGTTGAACCAATGGGGATTGAGGTTGAGCTTGAGCTTGGGTATGTTTTCGATGCCGGTCTTTCCTTGAATTTGAATTGGACGGAACTTCACACCGATGGCTCCATTCCTGAAGCCACTGGATCCCTGGACTGAATGCACAACATCCCCTTTGCTTTTTTCAGCTTCCTCGAATATAGGAATTTCCTTTATTCAGACAGGATGAACAGGATTATCAGGATAAATAAAAATCATGTCTCCCCATACCCGGTCTGGGTCACCGCATCATCAATCCGGCTGTAGAAGCCGCTGGCTGGACAGGCTGAGAGTCTTTGTATGATTCCAGTAAATGATCAAAAGCAGACCCCTACAGATCCCTTCCTGATTTCTCTCTTGACTAAAGGTAATTAATATTCTACGTTTTTGTAGAAATATATTGGAGGTATTTTATGGCTCAGGCCCACACCCAGATATCAGCTTATATTTCGGAAGTGACTAAAGATTCAGTGGAACGGT
>JAYEFH010000183.1:0-2879 GCA_034658555.1 Thermodesulfobacteriota bacterium
CTTATGGCAATTTTGGTTACGTCGTCAGTAAGCATTCTCAGGTGATGAAACCTCGGATGGTAACGCGGGTGCATATTTCTACCCAACTAGCCTTTTTTTATGTATTCTGGACGATTTAACATACCATCAGTAGGGATCTTTTCACCGGGCCGCACCAGGATCAAGTCTCCCTTCATCACTGCCTCGATGGGGATGTCAATCTCCTTGCCGTCCAGGATGACACGTGCAGTCTTTGGCTTGAGCCTCATCAGCCTTTTGATGGCCATTGAGGTCTTTCCCTTGGCCTTGGCCTCCAGCAGGCGCTCCAAGGAGAATGAGGGTAAGGAATTCATACCCGGCATCAGAAACCGCCTGTTCCAGCCCTTCCAGACCAGCCCATTCCGGACCGTGAATTACCGTTGCTCTCGCTGTCGTGAGATTGACAGCGGCATCCTTGACACCGTCAACTTGCCTTTAAGGCCAGTTCCACACGCCTCACACAGGCCACACAGGTCATGCCCCCGACTGAAATAGTTGTCTTTAGGATGTTGAGTGTGGCTTCATCAGACAACTTCGTAGCCTGCCTTCTTGATTTTTTCTCTCACAAGATCCATGTCAATGGGCTTTCCTTCATCAAAAGTAGCCTCACCCTTCTCAAGGTCCACCTTGACATCCTTGATCCCGTCGATCTCATTCAGGGCCTTGGTGACCGCCATAACACAGTGATTACAGGTCATCCCCTTTATCTTAATCGTGGCCATGATGCCTTCTCCTTATCTTGCAGAGTCAATTAATGGGTGACTCCATCTTTTATGAATGTCTGACAGGCATATTCTCGCATACGTAAACAGTGGGCCTATGATCAGTCTGTACCACTATTAGAAACTACTGGTCAATAAATTTTCGTAAGCGTTCACAGGGCACCGCATCTGCTTTGTTGTCGGGCACTTGAAGTACAGGGAGTACGTCTGCGTATCCTCCGCCTCGCATCTGCAGTGCCCTGTGAACGCTTACAGTTCGGTAAGTTGTGGTAAAACGGGTCTTATAATCCCGTGAACGGTTACATAAATTTGAACCCAAATTATGCACTTCAAATACCAAAAAAGAAGATTTTATTTTTTATATTAAGTAATTATCTGCTGTCGCAGAAAAGGAATCACTGTCCGGAGTACAATTGACTGTCTCATTGACCAGATAGCCTTGGAACACGACCTCTTCCTCCTTCACAATGACAGCGATTTCATCGCCATGGCGCCTGTAATCGGCCTTCGCTTCATTTGAAAAAAAGCACGTCTTCAAAAAGCTCATGCCTTTCTTACCCTATCGCAGTATCGGCCCAATATTTAATCAAAAATGCCATCTTCTTGATTTTCCCCTTATATTCATGTATGGATTTCTTAATTCTTGGCGTTTTTTAAAAATTCAAAAAGCAGACTCTGCTTAGGAACGGGAGATAAATAAGTTGAACAAAAAATAACAGAATTTTTTGTTGTATTCAAGGCGCGAGGAGCAAGCATAACGGGTTATGTGATCGACGAGCAACGAAGAAGACGGCAAAAAAGACGTTAATTTGTTCAAGTTATTTATTGTACGTTCCTTAATATATAATGTTGGTGGGAAAAATCTGAAATATGGAATAAACAATGAAATTGTACTTGGACAATTGTTGTTTCAACCGACCATTCGACGATCAATCTCAAATCAGAATTAGGCTTGAAACCGAGGCAAAATTAAAGATTCAAGAAGAAATCAGATCAGGAACATTTCAGTTAATGTGGTCATATATTCTTGATTATGAGAATAACCAAAACCCTTATCAAGAAAGAAAGGTACGAATAAAGAAATGGAAGAAATATGCCATAGAGGATATGGAAGAGAGTTCAGAAGTAATTGAAACTGCAAAAGAACTGAATGAAAAAGGATTTCACAAGATTGACTCATTACACATCGCTTGTGCTATCATTGCAAAATGTGAATATTTTCTGACTACCGATGATCAGATTCTGAAACGGGCAAGACTATTAAACGATATTAATATCAATGATCCAATCGGTTTTGTAAAGGAGACCTTGTCATGATTACCGATACAGAAATTAAATTAAAAGGGGTCCAAATCCTTGCAGAATATCTTGGTGATGTTGAAACAGAGCGGTTTATTGCTCTAATTCAAAGAGAACCTTTTAATTATACAAAGTGGAGACAAAGTTTGCATGAAGATTTAACTATAGGAGATATTAGTCAAAGAGCGATGGAATTAAGAAAGAAAAGCGCCGAACAAGGCTCTTAAATGACCGCTAACAGCACATCGATTTTTTCATCCCAAGGACCCAGTGGAATCTTACGCCAGGGCAAGCCCTCATCTATAAAATTACCACCCACTCGCTACCCTCGCTCGACACAAACAGACGAACACAGACTCTGGCATCTGCCAAACCGGCAGATGGCCTGATAGGGTGCATTACCTGTTTGTTATTTTTTCTATCAACTGTTTGGAGGGTAAAAATCGTCTCTGTGATCTCTGAGAACTCAAGCGACCGAAGGAAGCGGGCGAGAGATCCCTTCATAGGTTATGGAAAACAACCTCCGTCCATGTCAACAGGGTAAAATGTCCGTGTGAGTCCGTGTGGGTCTGCCTGCCCTGTAGCTCAGGTAGATGGTACTGGGGTGGTTAATTCAAAAAGTATTTTCACGCTAAATTCTGCAAGCCATGAAAAGATATTTTGCATATATGTCAAAAATCCAGCGGACTTTTAGCTTCCTTTTTAGTCTGGCTCTTGATGGTATGGGTGTAAATCATCGTGGTTCTCACATCGCTGTGTCCTAATAGTTCTTGAATGGTACGAATATCATAATTCGCCTGTAATAAATGACTTGCAAACTATGGCGAAAGGTATGGGAAC
>JAYEFH010000184.1:0-2857 GCA_034658555.1 Thermodesulfobacteriota bacterium
GGATCATCTCTGATTATTTTTTCCATCGTCTGGGCCGAGGAAGAGATGCTATCAAGACCGCTCAGCACTCTACTTAGAGTGTGAGGCATAGGGGGAAGATCTTGAATATTGTCTAAACGTTGTATAATTGACATAGCATCTTTAGATTAATTCGATATCAATGTTAAATTTGTTATCGTCTAGAAAATTTAATGACTTTAATACATTTTTCGCATTTCATAAAAATCTGGTTGATATTATTAGCAATATTTGGCATTCTTACATTTTGTAGTTTACACTTTTTCAACATAGACGGATGCTGGTCATTGGTCATTAGCTGCTATGTATCGGGTAAAAACTTTGTATAAAAACGGATTGTTAGGCTAAAGGCTAACCGCACAGGTCATATTTTTTGAGATATATTACCCCTAGAAATGTAAACTATTTTTGGCTTACTATGAAGGATGCCATATATTCAATAAACTTTATAAATCACTATAGGGAGCTGCAAATATGACCACGACCGATTCTCAACCATCACTTGACTTCATTCGCAATATCATCGCGGAGGACTTGAGAATAAACAAGAATGAAGGTCGAGTTGTGACCCGGTTTCCACCGGAGCCGAACGGCTATCTCCATATCGGACACGCCAAGTCCATCTGTCTCAATTTTGGAATTGCTGCGGAAAATAAGGGCGGCGTCTGCCACATGCGTTTCGACGACACAAATCCCGGCAAGGAAGACATTGAATATATTGAATCGATCAAAGCAGACGTGAAGTGGCTTGGTTTTGACTGGGGCAAACACCTCTACTTTGCATCCGACTACTTTGATCAGTTGTACGAATATGCGGTTCAGTTAATAAAAAAGGGGAAGGCCTATGTCTGCAGCTTGAGCTCGGAGGAAATCAAGGAGTATCGCGGCACATTGACTGAGCCGGGCAAGGACAGCCCGTATCGCTCACGCTCTGTTGAGAAAAACCTGGACCTGTTTGAGCGCATGCGGGCAGGAGAATTTAAGGACGGATCTCACATACTCAGGGCAAAAATAGACATGGCATCTCCGAATTTGAACATGCGGGACCCGGCCATCTACCGTATTAGACGGATGTCACATCACAGGACGGGCGACAAGTGGTACATTTATCCCATGTATGACTACACCCACTGCCTTTCTGATTCTATCGAAGGGATCACACATTCCATCTGTACTTTGGAATTTGAAGATCATCGTCCCTTGTACGACTGGGTACTCGATCAATTGGACGTCGAGTGTCATCCTCAGCAGATTGAGTTTGCCCGTCTCAATATCAGTTTCACCATTATGAGCAAGCGAAAGCTCATGAAACTTGTGGAGTCCGGTGATGTCAGTGGATGGGATGATCCGCGTATGCCTACGATATCCGGTCTGCGGAGACGTGGATACACGCCGGAGTCGATCCGTGACTTTTGTGAACGTATCGGAGTAGCAAAAAAGGCCGGCACGGTCGATGTGGCGTTGCTCGAACACTGTGTGCGCCAGGATCTGAATCAACGAGTACAGCGTGTTATGGGGGTATTGCGTCCTCTCAAAGTGGTCATTGAAAACTACCCGGAAGATCAGGTGGAAGAACTGGAGGCCATCAACAACCCTGAAGACCCCGGAATGGGTTCCAGAAAAGTGCCTTTTTCACGGGTGCTGTATATAGAACAGGAGGATTTTCGTGAAGATCCGCCGAAAAAGTACTTCCGTCTGGTCCCCGGCCGCGAGGTGCGGCTGAGATACGCATATTATATAACGTGCGTTGGAGTAATAAAGGATAAACAGACCGGCAAAATAGTGGAGCTACGCTGCACCTATGATCCCAAGACTCGAGGCGGTGGATCTCCGGATGGACGCAAGGTCAAGGCAACACTGCATTGGGTCTCGGCTGTCCACTCACTCCGGGCCGAAGTGCGCCTGTACGATCATCTCTTCCTGAAAGCAAACCCCGATGAAGTAAAGGATGAAGATGATTTTAGGGCCAATTTGAATCCAAACTCCCTGGAGACCTTGACATCGTGCCGAGTGGAACCGAGTCTGGCAAACGCAGCACAGGGAAGTCGCTGCCAGTTCGAGAGACAAGGCTATTTTTGCGTGGACACTGAAGACTCTTCTGATAAAGCCCTGGTGTTCAATCGAACGGTGACGTTGCGTGACACTTGGGCTAAGATTGAAAAAGCCATGAAAAATAAACCGCGATAGGCTCAAACTGAACTTAGCGCCCTTCGGGCGGACTTCTCTGACAGGATCAACAGGATTTACAGGATTTCTTAATATTTTTTATCCTGACAATCCTGTTAATCCTGTCCAAAAATGGAAATTCCTATACTATCAAGTTAAGGATACAGCAATATGCAATCTAAGAACTACGACAAAACCAAAGACGGCGTGCGTGTACGATTTGCCCCGAGCCCCACAGGGTATCTCCATATCGGCGGGGCCCGCACTGCTATATATAACTGGCTCTTTGCAAAAAAGCACAAAGGCGTTTTCATATTGAGAATCGAGGACACAGACCTCGAACGTTCCACAACTGATTCCATTCAGGGGATTATTGATGGGCTCAATTGGTTGGGGCTCAATTGGGATGAGGGTCCGTATTTCCAGACGGAATACACTGAGGAGCATAAAAGAGCTGCCATACGACTGGTCGAGTCAGGCCATGCCTACAAATGTTTCTGTACCAAGGAAGAACTCGATGTAAAGAGAAAGGCCGCTTTGGCAGCAAAACAGTCTGTTCAATACGACAGGACCTGCAGGAGACTCACATCAGAGGCCATAGCTGCCAAAGAGGCCCAGGGGCTTCCGTATGTCATACGCTTTAAGGTACCGGAACAACAAGGTGCGGTATGTG
>JAYEFH010000185.1:0-2849 GCA_034658555.1 Thermodesulfobacteriota bacterium
GGCCTGGTGCATATTTCCCAACTGGAGAACAGGCATGTAAAAAATGTAAAGGATATACTTGCCGAAGGTGACGAAGTCCGTGTAAAAGTCATAGGGATAGATCAACAGGGCAGGATTAAGCTCAGCCGCAAGGCTGTCATGGACGAGCAGGGAGATACTGTTTAAAAGTGAATCAGGAATACAATAAATCCGTCCTTCCAAACGGCATTCGCGTACTTACTGAGCGAATGCCCAATGTCCGCTCGGTATCAGTCGGTGTATGGGTTACTATAGGTGCCAGGGACGAAGATGCCGGCAATTCCGGCATTTCCCACTTTATCGAGCATATGATTTTTAAGGGAACTGAACGGCGTACCGCCCTGGATATTGCCAAGGCCTTTGACCAAATGGGTGGATTTTCCAATGCCTTTACCTCCAAAGAGATCACATGTTTCTACGCAAAGGTACTGGATATCCATCTAGACAGTGTCCTGGATTTATTCTCTGATATTTTGCTCCATTCCAGATTTGACGACAAGGAAGTAGAAAGAGAACGTCGGGTCATAATGCAAGAGATCAGTATGCTTGAGGATTCCCCTGATGAGTTGATACACGAGCTTTTTAACAAATTTTACTGGCCGGGAAGCAACCTGGGACAATCAATTCTCGGCACTGTTGACAACGTCAGCGCAATAAATTCACAGACCTTAAAGAAGTTTGTAGGTAAGGCCTATGTAGGCCCAAAGGTCCTGATCGCTGCGGCGGGTAACCTGGAACATGAGTCTTTTGTTGCCAAGATAAACAGACTTTTCGGAGACTTGGCGTCTATCAACGGCCATTCATCTCATTCCAGACCAGTACCCCACCTTGGGGTCAAATTTATCGAAAAAGATCTGGAACAACTTCACATACTGCTGGGCTATGAAGGACCTTGCACCTCAGACTCCAAACGCTATCCCGCCCTGTTGCTTAACGTCATTCTGGGCGGGTCCATGAGTTCCCGGCTGTTTCAGGAGATAAGGGAAAAACGGGGTCTTGCTTATTCAGTCTATTCCTTTTCCTCCTCGTTCCATGATACCGGGATGCTGGGAATTTATGCAGGCATCTCTGAAAAACAGTTCTCGAAAACAGTGGAATTAATGAACGGGGAGTTAAAAAAACTCGCAGATCAATCTATTGAATACGATGAACTGGAGGCTGCCAGGGATCACATCAAGGGAGGATTGCTGCTTTCTGCTGAAAGCGCAGACAGCCGCATGACGCGTTTGGCAAAAAATGAAATAAATCTGGGCAAATTCGTCTCTTATGATGATGTGATCAGCAGAATTAATGCAGTCACCCCCGAGGACATAAAACAGATGGCGGCACAGTGTCTGCAGGGTGGCTCTGCTTTGGTCTGCCTGGGGCCGACCCCGGATGGAGAGGCCGCGAATAGGTATGAGGAGCTGGCAAGTTCTTTTGCATGCAGCTCGTGAAATATAGGGGCGGGGTAATTGGGGTATAATTTCTGGGTCTTCGGAATAATTCCTGGAATATTTGTAACAACGAATATCGAACAAGGAACCGTAGAATATCGAAGGAAAGAAAAATATTTAATCTCGAAAATCATCTGTTAGATTTTGTGGTTCGAATAATCCGTATAGCAGTATCTCTGCCAAACTAAGGGCCAACAGAACCTCATAATTCGAAATTCCTTGTTCGATATTCGATAGTTAATGATCTTTACTAATCGAACCTTCGCCACGGTATGAGTACAGGTTTTACTGAATTTGATAGAATCCCTGTCCATTAGATCACCGGAAGGACTATCTGTAGTTGTACAGATAAAACGCCTGTCCCATGCAGTTGGCCTTCCTCTTCCTCATTACATAACCAGGCAATCGGCAGGCATGGATTTAGCCGCAGCGATCCAGCACGATATCCTACTGCATCCGGGGGAAATAGGTCTTGTTCCCACAGGTCTTGCAGTAGCTCTGCCACACGGTTATGAATTCCAGATCCGGCCCAGGAGCGGACTTGCCATCAAGCACGGTCTGACAGTAGTTAACTCACCAGGCACTATTGACGCCGACTACCGCGGTGAGATAAAAGTCGGACTTATTAATTTCGGACCGGAGACTGTCACCATCAAGAGAGAACAAAGGATAGCCCAGATGATCCTTGCCAGGGTCTGGCAGGCAAGCTGGCAAGAAGTGGATTCACTGCCCACAACCGCAAGGGGCGATGGCGGCTTTGGTCATAGCGGGGTTTAGAAATGAAAGATGCCTAATATTAGTATCAAATCAATCCTGCTAAAAAAGCGTCTGCAGACACAACACGAATCTTATTGATGAACCTGTCAATACCGCTTTTTTTTATAACCTGGTATGAATAGGGTATGTTGAGCTTGTTTTTGAAATAATGCAAATGAGGTGAGACACCGGCATCACTTATTTTTGTTTCTACAGAAAACCACGGTTTTTTATCAATGGTGACTAAAAAATCGCCCTCTTTTTTGTCCACATTTCTTAAAAAATACAGTTCAGCCTTATATCCTTCATAATCCTGAAGAAAATCGACGAGTTTTAATAAATGAGAGGCAATGCAGTTTTCAAATCGAACAGACTCGTCACTGATTTTAGACCAGTCCCACAGATAGAGTTTGGGCTCTTTTTTTAACGAACGATAGTTCTTTCCCTTCAGCGTAATTACGGAGGGTCAATTCTCATGAGCAGATGTGGGTCAATTCCTGTGAGCGGTGAAGATTGCGCACAGAAGCATTTTTTTGCACCAACCTGGAGGCAGCAGAGATGCAAATCCTTCGGTGGTTTATCCTTCGATGGAACATAGAAGTAACATTCGAAGAGCTTCGCGCCCACCTTGGCGTTGAA
>JAYEFH010000186.1:0-2845 GCA_034658555.1 Thermodesulfobacteriota bacterium
AGCGCCTACATACCGTCTTGATCTGAAAGAAGAGGTGGATCTGGTAGAAGAGATAGCCAGACTCCACGGCTTTCCCAATATACCGACTCAGGTACCCATGGCCGGGATTGCCGCCAGGGCCCCCGAACCGTCTCAAGAGCTTGTTCACAGGATAAGAACCATCCTTTCATCTCAGGGCATGACCGAGGTGATCTCATATAGTTTTATGTCACCGGAGGAAATAGAAATACTGGGTCTGGACAAAAATGATCCAAGGATGCAGATGGTAAAAGTGCAGAACCCCTTGAGCGATGATCAGTCAGTAATGAGGACCAGTATCATCCCCTCGCTGATGGGGACAGTAGCCGGAAATCAGGCGAGGCGGAACATGGACCTCGGACTTTTTGAAATCGGCACTGTATTTTATGCAAGGGAAACAGGTGAACTTCCCCTTGAAGAACAGAGAATAGTTGCCCTGTGCACAGGCGCGCGCTATCCTGAATCATGGTCCTGGCCGAAGGAGCAGGTAGATCTTTTTGATTTAAAAGGAGTGCTGCAGGGGTTGCTCCAGGCCCTGGGAATCTCCGGATGGAAAACCGTGCCTGAGACACCGGATGATCCTTTTTACCTGCCGGGCACTTCAGTCGGTATAGTATGCGGGGAAAATTCCGTCCTGGGCAGCTTTGGGCAAATCGATCCGAATGTTTTGGAATTCCGGGATATATACGGGCCGGTATTTGTGTTTGAACTCTCTTTTAATGCCTTGGAAACAGCCGCGTCCCGGCAGCTTAAATTTACTTCCCTTGCCAGGTATCCTGCTGTGGAGAGGGATATTGCAGTAATTGTTCAGGACAGGCTTTCTGCTCAAGATCTCATGGAATATATTTCCGGACAGGCCCCGGATTTTCTTGAAGAAGTGCGGATTTTTGATATTTACAGGGGAAAACCTGTTCCAGAAGGATCAAAGAGCATGGGCATGCGCTTTATATACAGGGCTTTGGATCATACACTCTCAGACCATGAGGTCTCAAAAGTCCATGATCCAATGGTCCGCTCTGTTCTTCAATCCTACAAGGCAAAACTGAGGGACTGATGGGGGCCTTGACCAAGCGGGAAATCGCAGAGACAGTAAGCAATGAGCTTGGATATTCCCTGCGTGTCAGCCGGCAACTGGTCAATGATATCTTCAGCCGGATCAAGGCATCACTGATCAATGGCGATCAAGTGAAGATTGTGAGGTTTGGTACCCTGCGTAGCGTGCAAAAGTCAGCACGCAGAGGGACCAGCCCTGTTAATGGAGAGCCGATTATTATTCCCGCCCAGCGTACAGTGGCTTTCCGCCCCAGCCGGTTACTTAAGAGGATCGTAAATGCCAGGACAGGGGAAGAAATACTACCGGATAGGTGAGGTGAGTGAGCTGATCGGGGTTGAACCTCATGTGCTTCGTTACTGGGAAGGCGAATTTCGGCAAATTCGTACCCACAGGGTTGCAAAACAACGTCTTTACAGAATTGAAGATATAGATTTTATAAGGCATATAAAAACTCTCCTTTATGATGAAGGATTTACCATTGCCGGTGCCGGAAGGCGGATCGCAGAAGAACAAAAAATGAAGGATGCCAAAGACAGGACCAATAAGTTGCTCAAGGAAATCCGGCATGGACTAATTGCCATCAGAGAGATGATCGGTCCAAATAATGGATGACAGCCAGTATAAAGAACTTAAACGCCTCAGGCAGCAAATTGATAAAACAGACGTTGAGCTTGTACGCCTGCTCCAGGAACGCCTTGAAGTGGCGGAGAAAATCGGCCGGACCAAGGCGGAATCCTCTCAGGAGCCCCTTGACCTTTCCCGCGAGCGGGAAGTCATTCAGCACATTCTGAAGCAAAATGCCAAAAAATTTCCCCCTGAAGGCATAAGGATCATCTTCGGTGAGATTATATCTGCCTGCAGGAACGCACAGCGTCCGGCAAGGCTGGGATATCTCGGCCCTGAGACAACCTTTACCCATATGGCCGCAGCCAGGTTCTTCGGCAATGCCCCTGAATTTGTTCCTATGGGCAACATTACCGAGGTATTTGAAGAAGTAGAACGCAGACGTACAGACTATGGGGTGGTGCCGGTGGAAAATTCGGTTGAGGGGACCGTAGCTCTGACCCTGGACGGGCTCTGCGATTTTAAGGTCAAGGTATGCGGGGAGGTTTATTTGCCTATCTCCCATAATCTCATCAGTCAGAGCGGCAGGATAGACAAGATCCGCCGCGTACTTTCTCATCCCCATGCCCTGGCCCAGTGCAGGGGATGGCTGCAACGTAACATGCGGGCAGTTCCGACAGAAGAAGTGGTCAGCACCGCCCAGGCTGCCAGGTGGGCAGCGGTTGATTCTTCCGTAGCGGCCATTGCCAGTCCCTTGGCGGCCCGCACATACAACCTTCAGGCAGTTGCCAGACACATCGAGGACTTTGCCGGAAATACCACCCGGTTCCTGATTCTCGGCAATGAGTGTCCCAAGCCGAGTGGGAAAGATAAGACTTCCCTGTTATTAAGCCTTGAGGACCGCCCGGGTTCGCTGTTCAAGTTACTTGAGCCCCTGGCAAAACTTGGAATAAACCTCACCAAAATACAGTCCAGGCCGGTAAAAAACGAGCCATGGAGATACCTGTTCTATGTAGATATTGCAGGCCATATAGAAGAACCAGCCGTACAGAATGGAATCGAGGCCATCAGAAAAGGCTGCACCTTTCTGGAATGGTTGGGGTCATATCCCATGGGGGAAATGGCGGAGACAGCCGCTGATTCCTCGTCCTAAACCAAGAACCGTTATTCTCTATATCCCCGCTGCATGACCTTCTCTTATTTAACCTT
>JAYEFH010000187.1:0-2843 GCA_034658555.1 Thermodesulfobacteriota bacterium
GAAGGGGACCATTCGTCCAGAGCGTGCGCAGGGCTTGCTGATTAGGACCAAGTCGCCTGTGCGTTGCAGGAAGTATTACATGGTGTTAGAAGTCTTAGACAGACGCTATGGCCAAGAAGGATTTTAGACACGTTCGGAACGAACGTCCCCTTTGACTACCTTGCCTATCCAGGTCGTATGTTGGGACCATGAGGGAAGGGATAAGGTTAGAATGAAAACCAGAGTGAGAATAAGGCTTCTTATGGCATTAACTAAACTGCTTTTTGACATAAGTAATCCCCATTTTTAGGGTAGCCTTGGAATGATATGGTTTCAAGGCCATAGTTGAATAATCAGCTTTAATCCTTTTAAACTACGTTGAATTTATGGCTGAACAGTGAGGGGCAGGTGGCTATGGGAGGTGTTAGCCGATGACAGGGAAGGCCACCGGCTAACTGTTAAAAAGTATTTTTGGATCTATAATTCTTATCGATTCATCGTTCATAAAGCTTGAATAATTTTTCAGGCCCATAACGCAATAAGAATTTCAGTGTAGCAAGAACACTCTTCCGCAGCCCTATTTAATGCGCTCGTAGAGGAAACCTGAAGGCTTGGCCAGGATTTTATGTAATCGTTAAACCTTGCCGATAAATAACAAAACAGGCCAGGCTGGGGGATTTCCCCGAACTTTGCCCACTATTTGTACTGGCATAGTCTTCGCTGTAGCCGCTATAAGGCCAATAGAATAGACACATTGAATAATTGGAATAACCAGTCAATCCAGAGGACGCAGTAAACCTCGCCGCGATTGGATGAATACAGAAAGGGAGAACTCATAGACATGGCAATACGGGACGACATCAAAGCACTTGCATCGAAGTATGCGTCTCAACTCAAGGCGAAGGTGGTTGCACGTGTCGCCGAAATGAAGGCAGACGATACCTCACACTACTTGATCTACAAAGTTCTCGGGATCACCGATCAGGAAGGCGAACTCATTGACGTCTACCAGAACAAGGGACGTTTTCTCTACAAATACGCAGGTTCCTTTCTCGAAGAGGCCACCAAACTGTGTTTCAAAGCGAAGTACCCGGAATCAGCATCCCAGCGGATTCCGAACACAGAAGGACAACGGCCAAAGACCTTTGAGATTGACTGCGTCGTCGGCACCGATGCCGTTGAAATAAAGTGGCGAGATGCCACAACCGATGGCGACCACATTACCAAAGAGCATACCCGTCTCAAGACCGTCAAGAACGCAGGCTTTCATCCGATCCGCGTAATGTTCTACTATCCCAATCGAGACCAAGCTATCCGCATCCAGCAGACTCTCCAGACGTTGTATGAAGGACTTGATGGTGAATACCATTTCGGTGATGCGGCATGGGCGTTTGTGAAAGAGCGTACGGATGTGGATCTTCTTACCATACTTGAGGAGTTGGCAAAGGAGAATACAGAGCGAAATGGAAACTAAGGTATATCAGGGCGACTGCATTGACATTCTCTCACCGTGGGCAGAAGGCACGGTAGATCTAGTCTACCTTGACCCCCCATTCTTCACGCAGCGCAAGCAAGCATTGTCAAGCCGGGATCGTAGAAAAGAGTTTACATTTGACGACCGTTGGCGTTCTGCCTCGCACTATTCGTCCTTTCTGGGTGACCGCCTCGTCCAATTGCATCGGGTGCTGAAGCCGAGAGGATCGATCTTTTTCCACTGCGACAAGACCGCGTCTCACCTTGCCAGGTTCGTGCTTGATGAGGTGTTTGGGGAAAAGCACTTTCAGTCCGAGATAATTTGGAGTTACAAACGATGGTCAAACTCTGCTCGCAAACTTCTACCTGCACATCAAACCATTCTTTTCTACGCGAAATGTCGTGATTTCAAATTCAACAAACTACTCACTGACTATTCGCCAACTACCAATGTTGACCAGATCCTTCAGCGACGAAGCCGAGACGCGACAAACAAGTCCGTTTATGAGCGAGATCAAAATGGAGATATTGTCTTTTCTGGAAGCAAGCAAGGTGTTCCTCTCGGCGACGTGTGGGAAATCCCTTTCTTGAACCCCAAAGCCAAAGAAAGAACAGGTTACCCAACTCAAAAACCAATACTGCTTCTGGAGCAAATCATCCGGCTGTGCACTGACGAAGGGGATACGGTACTTGACCCCTTTTGCGGCAGTGGCACTACGCTAGTTGCGGCCTCACTCATGAATAGGTCTGCCATCGGTATTGACATATCTGAGGAAGCAGTGGAGTTGACTCGTCGTAGGTTGGCGCAACCAGTGAAGACTGAATCCAACCTGATGAAGAACGGAATAGACTCCTATAAAAATGCGAATGAGGATGCTCTATCGCTTCTCAATGGGATTCCGCACACTCCGGTTCAACGCAACAATGGTATCGATGCATTTCTGAGTGAAACGTACCTTGATGTGCCGATTCCCGTAAGGGTACAACGTCATGGTGAGACTGTCGCTGATGCTGCTTGTGCTTTGCACAAAGCGGCCAGGACAAAAAATGCTGTGCGGATGATTTTGATTACAACCGAAGATCAACCATCGCTGTTTCCTCTGGAGATTCCAGAGGAAATCGTCGTCATACCTTCTGCTACGCTTGGCATATCCAGGTACATAAACTTACTCAAAGACAAAACGGAAACATCCAACAATGCCATGCACACGGACGGCAATTCCGCTACGCTCCATTGCCGCCGGTGATGGCCGCCGTTCTCGGCGGCTACGCCGCCGGGAATCGCGGCGCTGACTTCGTCCAGTGCCTTGTTCTGTCGCCTTGCGCCAGAACAAGGCACTGGATCCCGGCTGCGCTTCTCGGAGCCTCAGGGTGCAAGCACCCTGGTCTCC
>JAYEFH010000188.1:0-2841 GCA_034658555.1 Thermodesulfobacteriota bacterium
CCTCGCAGAGGTTGGCAACCTTTACGAATTCAGGGGTCTTGGACAGATGGACTGCCTTGAAGGTAAAGAAAACCATGGGCTTCATCCCTGCCCGCACGGCAGACTGTGTCACACCCAAAACATGCTTCATGTTCTGGGGTGAAGTCACAAAAATTCCAAGTTTGTTCGGATCAGCAGACATCTGCATTATCCTCCATGTGATATTTGTAGGCCGGCCATAAACAATTAAAACCAGAGAGCACAAAGCCCTTCACTTGTTTGCATGGCTTGGCCGAGAGGCTACGTATTAAGCCTTCTTTATGTAGAAATGTAAAAAACCGGCGTCTTCCTTCTCTCCGAGGTACTCATGACCGACACGCTCACACCATCCGGGTATATCATTACGGGTTCCCGGATCAGTGCCGAGTACCTCAAGAATTTCACCTGACTTAACCTTGCCGATCTCCTTTTTTGTCTTCAGGATGGGCATTGGGCAACTAAGTCCTTTGCAATCCAAAGTGTGGGCTACTGTTAGGCCTTCTGGGGCAACCTTGCTCATAATTCCTCCTCTTTTATTTTATATAATTTGTAAAGATTTTTAAGACATCAGCGCACATGTGCCGAGTCTACGTATTTTGATCACCATGATATTGCACATTATCGGAAAAATAAACTCATTGCATTTTTTTATATTATAAATAATGTTTAAAAAGCTTGCATCACAGAAAAAAAGCGATAAAAAAGAGTAAATCGCATCCGAAAGTAAAAATTTAATAACCATTTGGTCTGTACCAAATTTCATTTACTGTGTCAAGCTTTCATTGAATAGCCATTCACCCTAAAGACCCGGCTATCTTGTTGATTTAAATATTGAAATAAAAATATCCTCCAAGGAGAAACTGACATGCTCATAACCGGCAAAACAATTACCCTGTGCCTGCTGATCGCCTTTTCCTTTCTCCTCTTCATGCCCTTTGGCTCTTTGGCAAGGGAACTTATTCCCGGGCTGAGCAAGACCAGGCTCTCTAACGGACTTACTGCCATTGTAAAAGAAAACCACCGGGCGCCGGTTGTAGCCATACAGGTGTGGGTCCAGGCAGGCAGTGCTTACGAAACCGAAGGGGAGAGAGGCATTACCCACTTGATCGAACACATGATCTTCAAGGGTACTGGAAAAAGAGGACCTGGAGAAGTGGCAAAGGAAATAGAATCTGTCGGAGGGTCTATTAATGCTTACACATCTCTTGATTATACAGTCTACCACTGTGTGGTCCCGAAACAATTCCTGGACAATGCTCTGGACGTACTTTCCGATGCGGTATTTCACTCATCATTCGATCCCGATGAATTAAATCGAGAAAAAAAAGTGGTGCTTGAAGAAATAAGGATGAGAAACGACAGGCCAAGGTCAAGACTTTCCAACTTATTAATGGAGACGGCATATAAGGCACACCCTTACGGACTCCCTGTAATCGGCTATCCTGAAACGGTCGAATCTTTTGGACGCAAAGACATCCTGACTTATATGGAAAGAAGGTATCGGCCCTCACAAATTACCGTTGTTGTTGTTGGAGACGTCGGGGTATCTCAGTCCCTCGCTGGTATCCAGAACACCTTTGGATCAGCAACAAAAAAAGAGCCTCAGGAATTCATGTATCCATCAGAGCCGCAGCAGGACACCCCGAGGATCGCCATGGAGGCAATGGAAATCCAGGAAGGCTACCTGACTGTAGCGTTTTCAGGGCTGCCCAACTTCAATGACCCGGATGTGCCTGCTCTGGATGTTCTGGCTGCCCTGCTTGGCAAAGGGGAAAGCTCAAGGCTTACCTCGTCTTTACGAAATCGTTTGCAGATAGTCCATAACATTGATGCTGGAGCGTTTACGCCGGCAGGACCGGGGCTATTCGAGATAACCGCTTCTCTTGATCCGGAAAAGACCCAGGAAGCATTAACGCAGATATTCCATGAAATCTTCCGTCTGGAGAATGAGGGAATCATTGAGGAAGAGCTGGAACGTGCTAAAGTTCAGGTAGAAACGGATTTTGTTTACAGCCAGGAGACCATGGAAGGAGAAGCAAGAAAGCTCGGTGTCTTTGAGACACTTTCAAATGACCCTCATGCAGAAAAACTCTATCTTGAGAAGGTCCGGGAGGTGACGGCCCAGGATGTCCAGCAGGTTGCCGGACAAATTTTCAGACAGGAAAACATCAATGTGGCCATGGTAATGCCTGAGGATCGCCTGCCTGAGCTTACGAGCCGGGAATTGGGAGTAATGGTCCAGGAGGCGGAACTCCTGGCCAGGGGAATAGAGTTTGATGGCGGCGATCTTATCCGCCCTGTTAAGAAATTTAGCCTTTCCAACGGCCTCACGGTCCTTGTCCAAGAAGCCCCGGGAGTACCCACGGTTGCTGCAACATTGGTGTTTCCGGGAGGAGTGAGATACGAAAGCGAGAAAACCGACGGTCTCTTCAATTTCCTCGCAAAGGCCTGGACAAAAGGGACTGAAGCCCACAGCGCCCAGGGTATTGCCGAACTGATAGAGGGCCTGGGTGGTAGTATCGGCGGCTTTTCCGGTCAGAACACTCTTGGGCTTCAAGGCCGCTTTTTGAGTCAAAATCTGGATAAAGGCCTTGCCCTCTTTACTGAGATTCTGCTCACTCCCACCTTCCCGTCTGAAGAAACAAAAAAACTCCGCTCTTTGATACTGGCACAGCTTAAGCGTCAGGATGATTATCTGCCCGGAGTTGCAGTAAGGGAATTCCGTCGCCTGCTTTTCTCGCCACATCCATATGGCATGGACCCGTTGGGCAAGGCATCTGTTATCAAAACCATCACATCAAAGGAGCTGCTTGAGACCTATCG
>JAYEFH010000189.1:0-11997 GCA_034658555.1 Thermodesulfobacteriota bacterium
TTAATAGGATTTTTTGTTGTATTCAAGGCGCGAGGAGCGAGCATAACGGGTTATGTGATCGACGAGCAACGAAGAAGACGGCAAAAAAGACATTAATTTGTTCAAGTTATTTATTGTACGTTCCTAATCAAGGAAAGGAGGAGAGGCATGGTTAATATTGGAGTAATCGGTTGCGGATATTGGGGTCCTAATTTGATACGGAATTTCGTGACCTGCCATGAAACGGAGTTGATTTGGGCCTGTGATCTGGATGAAAAACGATTACAAAATGTTTTGAGGCCTTATCCTGGTATCAGCAAAACCACTGATCTAAAAGATATCCTGGCTGATGACAGAGTGGATGCCATTGCTGTCGCCACCCCTGTACACACCCATTTCCCCATCGCTAAAGCCTTCCTGGAAAGAGGCAAACATGTGCTTGTCGAAAAACCATTGGCCTCCAGCGTAGCCCAAGGAGAGGAACTGGTGAACCTTGCAGAAAAAAACAATCTGCGGCTTATGTGCGATCATACATTCTGCTATACCGGCGCTGTTCGAAAAATACGAGATATCGTTAAGTCGGGAACGCTGGGCGAACTTCTGTATTTTGATTCGGTCAGGGTAAATCTTGGCCTTTTTCAACAAGATATTAATGTGGTATGGGACCTCGCTCCCCATGACCTGTCCGTCATTGATTTTATCGTCGACGAAAAGCCTGTTCTTGCCAGCGCTCATGGAGTAAGCCACGCAGGCAACGATATTGAAAACATAGCCTATATCTGTCTTGCTTATCAAAATTCATTTATTGCCCATTTCCATGTCAATTGGCTTTCTCCTGTGAAGGTTCGCATGACAATGATCGCCGGCAGTGAAAAAATGCTTGTCTGGAACGACCTGGATCAGGCAGAAAAGATCAAGATTTATGACAAGGGAATCGAGGTAAAACAAGATGAACGGGAACAAAAGGAGCGGCTATTGGTCTCCTACAGATCAGGCGATATGTATGCACCAAGGATTGATCAGGTAGAGGCTCTCGCTTTGATGGTGAAAGAATTTGCCGACTGTATTCAAGAGAGTCGACCAGCGCTGACTGATGGAGAGGCGGGTTTGAGAGTGCTAAGAATTTTGGATGCCGCCAATAGATCCATTAAGGCTGACGGCGCCAACGTCCGGATCGATCACTATTAGAGATGATAAGAATGGAATTTTGTCGTATTGCCCCTGATGTGATACTTGGAAAAGGTGTAAAGATACATGCATTTGTAAATCTTTACGGGTGTTCTATTGGTGATAATACCAAGATCGGTGCTTTTGTTGAAATTCAGAAAGGCGCTAAAATTGGGAAGAACTGCAAGATATCAAGCCACACCTTTATTTGTGAAGGGGTGACAATCCAAGACAATGTATTCATAGGGCACAACGTCACCTTTATCAATGATAAATATCCCAGGGCGACCGATCCAGAGGGAAACCTGCAGACCGAAGAAGATTGGTCAGTGACGCCCACGCTGGTTGAAGAAAGAGTCTCGATTGGCTCAAGTGTGACTATTCTGTGCGGAGTCGCTATTGGCACGGGTGCTGCAGTTGGTGCAGGAAGTGTAGTGACCAAAGACATACCGCTCAGGGAAGTCTGGGCGGGTAATCCAGCAAAATATATGCGAAAGGTGAATCAATAATGAAAATTCCTTTTCTTGATTTGAAAGCACAAAACCGGGCACTGAAGGCTGAAATCTTGCCATTGTGGGAAGAACTTCTTGACTCAGCAGGCTTTATCGGTGGAAAGCATGTCAAAGCCTTCGAAGAGGAGTTTGCAGACGCATGCTCCGTTACGCACTGCGTTGCCGTTAACAGTGGTACAGACGCCTTACGCTTTATCTTTCTCGCTTTGGGTTTGCAGCCGGGTGACGAAATTATTACTGTCCCAAACACTTTCATTGCAACAACGGAAGCTATTACCCAGGCAGGCGGTAAAGTCGTATTCGTAGACATTGACCCGGATGCATATAATCTTGACCCTGCAAAAATTGAAGAGGTAATTACACCAAGAACAAGGGGCATTGTGCCTGTCCATCTATATGGGCAGCCTGCAGATATGGATCCTATTCTTGCTATCGCAAAAAAACATGGGCTATGGGTTGTAGAAGATGCCTGTCAGGCACACCTTGCAGAATATAAGGGTTGTAAAGCGGGTTCTATGGGGATCGCTGCTGCATTTTCTTTCTATCCAGGAAAAAATATGGGTGCTTGTGGAGAGGCTGGTGCGGTAACAACCAATGATGATAATCTTGCAGCGAAAGTAGGTATGCTCCGAGATCATGGTCAATCTATGAAATATCATCATGAAATGGAGGGTTACAATGGCCGCTGCGATGCCCTGCAAGCAGCGGCATTGCGAGTAAAGCTCAAACGCCTTCCTGCATGGAACAAGGCTCGAAGAAAGAACGCGCAATGTTATTTTGAATTCCTGCAGGATACTTACGGAGTTAAGTTGCCTGTAATTCACCAGAACTGCCTGTCGGTATTCCATCTTTTTGTGATACAAGTAGAAAAACGCGATATTGTACAGGAAGCCCTTGGAAAAGTGGGAATTTCCACAGGACTCCATTATCCAATTCCGCTTCATATGCAAAAGGCATATCAGCACATGGGGTTAGCGGTCGGATCTTTCCCCGTAGCAGAGGCATGTGCGAAAAGATTGCTCTCTTTGCCAATGTATCCAGAGTTAACACAAGAGCAAATTCGTTGGGTTTCAATCAGCCTTAAGAAAGTTGTTGAGGATTTGCGGAGTGCCTAAATTGGCCACAGACACACATGGACATACACGGACTTTTTCTCTATGGATATTAAGGTATATGAAAAGGAATCAAAAATGAAACTTACAGGGAAACGTTGTCTTGTGACCGGTGGTGCCGGGTTTATCGGTTCACATCTTGTGGATGAACTAATCAGAAGTGGATGCAAAGTTCGCGTGCTGGATAATCTTGTCAACGGTAAGCTTGAGAATTTGTCCGACTACATCGGAAAGGAAGAGTTTGAGTTCTTCCGTGGTAGCATCACAGACCCCCTGGATGTCCATCATGCGATGGAAGGCATTGATATTGTTTTTCATCTGGCTTGTTTAGGTGTACGACACTCAATTGCCCATCCTTTCGAAAACCATCGAGTTAACGCAGAAGGCTCTCTTCTGGTTTTGGACGCGGCGTACAGGGCCAAAGCAGATCGCTTTCTCTATTGCTCTTCTTCTGAAGTTTACGGAACTGCAGAATATGTTCCTATGCCTGAATCGCATCCGACACACCCATGCACTGTTTATGGAGCCGGCAAGCTTGCAGGGGAAGCCTACGCAAGGGCGTATTACACAACTTATGGAATGGCAACAACGATTGTCCGCCCGTTCAATACCTACGGTCCAAGGTCACATCATGAGGGTGATGCAGGCGAAATGATACCGAAATCTATTGTACGGGTTTTGAACGGTCAACCAGTCATTGTCTTTGGAGATGGTTCTCAGACTCGCGATTTTACATACGTGGAGGATACTGCCAAGGGTTTGCTTGCAGCCGTCGAATGTGATGCCATGATAGGCAAGACACTAAATATAGGTTGCAACTTTGAGATTTCAATCAAGGATCTTGCTTACAAGATTACTGAAATGGTTTCAAATCCGGAAAGTAGAGTCGTTTTTACACCGCAACGCCCCGGAGATGTTCTCCGGCTTTTTGCCGATCCCAAAAGATTTATGGAACTTTGTAGTTGGCAACCGCAAGTAAGTTTTGATGAAGGTCTCACAAAGACAATCGACTTTTTCCGCAATCACCCATTGGGGATAAAGTGTCTTATGGAGAACGAGTCAGGCAGAAATTGGGAGGAAGTCTAGTAATGATCCCTATCACAAAACCGCTGCTTGGTGAAGAAGAAGCCTCAGCGGCAAGAGAGGTTATCCTGTCCGGATGGGTGACCCAGGGGCCGAAGGTCAAAGCTTTCGAGGAAGCCTTTGCGGAAAGGATGGGCGCTCGTTTTGCGTGTGCTGTTTCTAGCTGCACAACTGCATTGCATTTGGCTTTGCTCGCCGTTGGTGTCAAACCCGGAGATGTGGTGATAACTGTGAGCCATAGCTTTATCGCCACAGCCAATGCAGTACGCCACAGCGGTGCTGAACCGGTATTTGTAGATATTGATTCCGAAACCTATAACATGGACCCTGATGATCTTGAAAAATGTCTACATGAAGATTGTGAGGTTCGAGAAGAAGGGCTATTTTACCGAAAAGTTTCAGAATTAGCTGTGGGAGAATCCCCGCTACGTCATTTTATGGAAATTCAAAATGTTCGTCTTGGGCGGGTAGCTGCAATTTTGCCTGTGCATCAAATGGGGATCCCCTGTGATATAGCTCGAATTCTTGCTGTCGCGAAAGAATACGATCTTCCGGTTGTGGAGGATGCGGCATGCGCCATCGGAAGTGAAGTGTCATTTGATGGTTGTGCAATTTGGGATAAGATTGGTAAGCCGCATGGGGATATCGCATGCTTTAGCTTTCACCCGCGGAAAATCCTCACAACCGGTGACGGTGGCATGATCACAACAAACGATCCAGAGATTGACAGCAAGTTTAGACTGTTGCGGCAACACGGAATGAGCATTCCTGACACGGTAAGACACGGATCGGACAAAGTGATTTTTGAAGATTACATAACTACGGGCTTTAACTATCGCATGACGGATATTCAGGCTGCCGTGGGAATTGAACAGTTGAAAAGACTTGATGGCATCTTAGCTGAACGCTGTGAGCTGGCAGCCAGGTATGGAGAACTATTAGAAGATATACCAAATTTACAGCTTCTTAAAACGGAAAACACTATTCTTCCAAACTGGCAAAGTTATCCTGTGAGACTTGTTGAAGGAGACCCTTTGGATCAAATGGCGATCATGCAACATCTTCTTGACAAAGGTATTGCTACCCGACGTGGCATTATGAACGCACACCAGGAGCTACCCTATCAATTTGCCAACTGGTCTCTCCCGAAAAGTGAGTTGTGCCGAGACCGGAGTATTCTGCTTCCGTTGTTTCCCGGAATGACTGTGCAAAACTTGGAGTGCATTTCAAATACGCTCCGTCTAACTTTGACAGGATAAGGGTTGAATAGCGTGAGAGCCTTGATACCCGCCGCTGGTTTGGGGACTCGTTGGTATCCTTGGAGCAAAGTGGTACCCAAGGAACTTCTTCCTCTGGGTCAATACCCCGCTATACACTATGTTCTTGAAGAAGCTGTTGCCGCCGGAACCACAGAGATCGGGATAATCATAAGCGAAGCCAAAAAACTCATCCGGATGTATGTAGAAAACGTCTGGCAAGTACAACGTCCGAAAGAACGGATTGTTTGGTTTTATCAAACTTCCCCGAGGGGTGTGGCTAATGCGTTGCTGTGTGCGAAAGAATGGGTTGGAGATAAACCAACTTCTGTCCTTTACCCGGATGAAATCCATCCTTCAGAAGGAGGTATAATCCAGTTGCGCAGTGCATATGAAGATTTTCCAGCGAGCTATATTGGTCTTACAGCCAATAAACAGGACCGCCGCCAGGCCGTTCTGAAAATTGAAAAAATCGGCGAGAATATATTTCACGTTAATGAGTTCCGTAAGGATAAATCT
Source organism: Thermodesulfobacteriota bacterium (assembly GCA_034658555.1). Lineage (GTDB taxonomy): Bacteria > Desulfobacterota > Dissulfuribacteria > Dissulfuribacterales > UBA3076 > UBA3076. The sequence goes on from JAYEFH010000189.1 coordinate 5,629, forward strand.
GCACAGCAGATTGGATATGGCACAGGTCGTTATATTCTCCATTCAGGTTTAAGTTATCTTGGCGATTACTTGCCTCAAGTGGCATTGCAACAATCGGAAGAACTAGATGATGATAAAATTCTTCAACCATTATGGGAAAAGTCGATGTGTGGAACTATGCTTTCTGAACCTATCTTTGATATAGGCATACCGACAAATTGGCTTTGCACTATTGCAAATTTCTGTACTGTTGATTTGAAGATTTAGAAAATGGACCCTTTCCTTTTATCAAGATTAAATTCTTCCATAAAACGTTCTGTAGCCGGAACCAATTTAGATCTTAAGGGGCTTCTTGTTGTTACGGAATGCGCCACAGGAGCTTATTCATGCACCCCGGCGATTGCTAGTTTGGCTGGTGCCGCTAAGGTTGTTGCATTTGGCAAAAACAGCTCCTATGGAACATTCGAAGGCGCCCGTAAAGATGTGTATTGTCTCTGGGAAGCCCTAGGCCTTTCTCAAAACGGTCTCCTTGCAACTGACAGTTTGGATGTCTTAGATGATAACTTAGAGAGAGCGGACATTGTAACTAACAGCGGTCACCTTCGTCCTCTTAACTCTGAGCGGATCAAAAGAATGAAAAAAGGATGTGTCATCCCCTTGATGTATGAGTCTTGGGAATTTCGTCATACGGACTTATGCCTTCAAACATGCCAAGAACGTGGTATCCCTGTGGCTGGCACAAACGAAAGGCATCCGGATATTGGGGTGTTTGATTACTTGGGGCCAATGGCTGCCAAATCTTTATTTAATGCTGGATTGGAAATACACGGAAACAATATTCTCCTGATATGCGACAACGATTTTGCCCTCTATTTGGGGAAAACCCTGAAAACCCTGGGAGCAAATGTCCTAAGAAATGCACAAACTGTCAGTAATAACATTGATGCTGTGGTTTTTGCTCATACTCCGCCCGAATCAGGTGGTACTCTTACCATCGACTCAATGGATCTACCAGAAAGAGTGCCTGTGTGTTGCCAACTATGGGGCAACGTGGATCGTTCATGCTTCAAAACCAAGTGGGTTCCCGAGAAAGAGCCGGAGGCTGGCCATATGGGACTGATGTTGCCATCGATAGGCATACAACCTGTTGTCAAGCTTCAAGTAGGTGGTCTGAAAGTCGGCGAAATAATGGCTCGCGCAAGGCAATCCGGGCTGAAAGCGCAAGACTGTATTAAGCTTGCAGTCGAAAAAGGTTTTGGAGCGAGAACTGCCAACTTCTACAGCTAATAGAAAAGCCGCTTCTTACTACACAGATTCAAACTTTTCGATTTCAGTAGTTAATGGGGTGTTAGATATGATATCGAACGTAGCAGTTGAGATTTTAAATAATAACGACGAAAGCCAGGAGTTATTTGACTTCATAGATAATTCTGTAAATGGAACCATTTTTCATCACCCAAAGTTCCTTTCGTATCATGACAAGAATAAATTTCCTGAACCAGAGTATTCCATCACCCATTTTTTTTTTCAACATAAGAATAGAATCGTCGGCTTTCTCCCTGGTATAATTCATCATAATAGCAGCAACACATCCTTTTACTCCCCATACGGGGCTTCATTTGGTGGTCTGATAACTGATGACTTAAGTTTCGACAAATATGACCGTATGATTGATATCATCCTTGATCATCTCATAAATACAAAAGGCGTGACCGAAATTAACATCACTCCTCCGACCAGCATCTATATGGGTCAGAAGATGAATGATTATCTGGAATATATCTATTTGAGCAAAGGGTTTGAGGTAAAAAAGGCTGAGTTGACCATTGTTACCAGAGTATTGATGAATGATGACTTTCCCAGGAGAATACTAAAGAATAGAGTGAAGAGTTCTATTAACAAATGTAAGAAGATGGGAGTTGTGTGCAAAATAAGCGAGAATCATCATATTGCTTATTCAATAATTGTGAAAAGTCAAGAGAAGTTCAACAAGAAGCCTACGCACTCTTTAACTGAACTGAACACCATCTCAAACTTATTTCCTCATTATATCATAAATTTCATTGCCTACCTAGAACAAACTCCCATTGCTGTCGTAACCTTAATATTGTCGAACAAAAGAGTTGCCACTTCTTTCTATATTGCTCACTTAGAGAATTATGCCAACTTGAGGCCAGTGGAATTTCTATTCGACAAAATTCTGAAGTGGCTAAAAGAATGTAATTATGCTTATCTGGATTTCGGTCCATCCACATTTGGATACGACCCGCATCGGTCCCTTATTTTTTTTAAAGAAGGTTTTGGGGGTAAAGGAATAATTAAACGTTTCTATCAGTATAGCACAAAGAATTCTTAAGATTAAGGTCTGATAAAAGTATGGATAAAAAAGAGGACTGCTCCGAAATAAAGTCGTGGACAGAATGGTATGATAAATACTATGATAACCCACTTCTGAAGATGGCCTATGCCATTAAGGGTGTGCCCATCCCTTATCAAGTTATAGCGTCTACGATAGAGGATGTGTGGAAAAAGCTTCGTGCCAACGATGACAGCACTTTGTTGGATGTCGGGGTAGGAGTGGGTCTTTTGATAGGCTTTTATGTTATAGCGTTTTTCACTATTTTGCCGACATGAAGTTTGCCGAAGAGGCGTTAACTTAATTTATTCGTGTAGTAAAAAGACGGAGGACTGGTACTTGTGGGTGATGTTCCCGTAGATATGAAATATACTGAGAAGCTTGAAACGAAATGCACTCGCAAAGCAACAGCCAAGCAAACGATTCACTATCCAGCATTTCTGAAGCATAATCTAAAGTACACAACCTACAGTAGTAATTTTTTTATTGAATATTGTGTTGCTAACGGTCATCGTATTAAAATTCATAAGCAGAACGTCAAGGAAAAAGTCACATCAGGTTACCGTTTTGATGTCTGCATAGAGGTTATGAAGTAAATGATCCGCTGTTACCATGATAAAATTTCCCCAATTTTTTTCTTACCTTACTATCACTTGCCAAGCACGGACATTCGGCAACATTTTAATCTTAGGCCAACACCCTCTATCGAAGACTATTTTGGAGACTATTTTGGCAGACAGGTGCTTCTGACTCCAAATGGTAGTATGGCCATCTCTGTTATTCTTAGTTCTCTGGACTTGAATCCAGGTGACGAAATATATGTTACCACGACCTTCGAAAAACCTAACGTATCTAGCTGCGTTACCTGCACAATATTCAACTTCTGCAAGCCTTCTCGCGTCCTTACGAGCAAAACGAAGGCCATTCTTGTTGTTCACGAATTTGGTGTGCCCCATGCCAGGCTAGATGATTTGGCTACGATAGCTAAGCAGAAGAGTATCCCACTAATTGAAGATTGCGCACACACCATCGATTCCAGATTCAACGGCGAGATGGTGGGGCGGATTGGAGACTATGCGATCTGTTCGCTTCCAAAAATATTTCCTGTCCAACAAGGAGGTCTTCTGATTGGGAAAAATGTGACCTACAAGCCCACCGTTATACAGAGCAAAATAATAGACCAAGTGCGTAATATTTTTCCAAAATATATGAGTTTAATAAAGGAATATTCAGATAAGAAGCGCACGAATTTTCGATCACTGCAATCCAAATTCGAGAGAATATCGCTGAAACCGTTGTATGAACTCAATGAAGACATCTCTCCGTCTTTTCATTTTCCTCTTGTGACTGACAAGTTCGAAGATGTGATTGAACAATCATCGCAATTCGGTATCGATTGCGGCTTGTGGCATAGTACTAATATTGTAGTTCTTCCAGCGCATCAGTTTTTGGATGAGGAACACCTGGAACGTATTTTTGAACTAGTAAAATCTGTATATTAACGAAGAATATAGTGATAGCTAAAACCTGTATTGAGCGGTTAGCTGTTAGCCATTAGGGTTTAGCTTTAAAAAATCAAGGCATTACATTAATTAGAAATAACACCCGACAGGTAAATGTTTGTAATAGCAAAACATCCTACTTGTCAGGGCGGTAGACCGATAAGCATTAAACTAATAGCTAACCGCTCTAGGTAAAAAGTACTGACAAGTAAGACAGATCGATTGAAGGTTTGATATGATAGTCGCAAAAAATATAAGGCCGTTAATTTCAGTAATCCTGAGTTCATATAATGAAGAGAGGAATATCCCATTGTTATATGAACGTTTGTCTTCTGTAGCATCAGAAATGCCTGAATATGATTTCGAGTTCATGTTTGTAGATGATTGCTCAAACGATAAAACGCCTGATATCTTGGCGCATTTACGCAAAGCAGATCATAGAGTTGTTATAATTCGCTTTGCAAGAAATTGTGGGTCGCATGCTGCAGATTCAGCTGGCTTGCATTTTTGCAGGGGCAACGTAGCTATAATAATGGCAGCGGATCTCCAGGATCCTCCTGAAGTCATTATTCCAGGAACAATAGAACAATGGGGAAAAGGATATAAAGTTGTTTGGGGTGTACGTGAGAAACGAAAAGGGGAAAGTTTTATTACCATCTTTCTCTCGAGAGTGTATTATTATTTGATGAATCTTCTTACTGATATCAAACAGCCACCAACCGGGGCCGATGTATTTTTGTTGGATCGTGTTGTGATTGATGCATTTAAACAATCTCCCGAGAAACATTCATCGAATATGATGTTAATTGCTTGGTTAGGCTTTTCGCAAACGTCCATAACCTATGTCAAAGAGGCCAGACATGCTGGGCACTCGAAATGGACCATTTCAAAAAAAATAAAGTTATCATTAGACTCGCTAATCTCATTTAGTTATGTTCCCTTAAAATTTATGAGTCTGATGGGGGTGATCTCCGCTTTTCTTGGACTGCTTTATGGTGGCGTCGTCTTGATAAATGCTTTTCGCGGTAATCCTGTTCAAGGCTGGTCGTCTTTGATGATTGTGATACTCGTTCTGGGAGGTTTTCAGATGAGTATGATGGGAATGCTGGGGGAATATCTTTGGAGAACTTATGATGAGTCACGTGGAAGGCCAAGGTATGTGATAGAAAAAAATACCCTCTTGGACAATACGTCCAACGATAGCAATCAAGAAAAAGATGACAAAGACTAAGGGCCCAAGATCGAGAATTCCGCAAATTTGGTTGGATCGTCTGGTTCTTGCTCTGAAAATATTGATAGCGACAGGATTGATCCTGTTTCTCTTTATGACTGGACGGCTTAACTTTGCGTCGATTCTAGACTCATACAAGTATCCCAAATATTTATTCGCAGGAGCGCTGTGCTGTACTCTGGCGATGGTTACTCCGATATTTCGCTGGTGGATCTTGGTTCGTATACAGAAATTGCCTTTAGGGATGTTTGATGCGCTTCGTCTGACCATGATTGGCTATTTTTTTAATATGTTCATTCCTGGGGGAGCTGGTGGAGATGTTGTTCGTGCAGTCTATACTGTCCGTGATTGTCCGGAAAGGAGAGCCCAGGCTTTAACTATTGCCTTTGTAGATCGCGGGCTTGGCCTGCACACCCTTTTGCTTCTAGGCGTTTCCATCATTCTTATCCAACCCACACTGTTTAATAATTGTCCCGATCTCAAACCATGGTTGTTGCTTATTGCAGGGATGCTTGTCATTGGCACAATAGCAGCTTTACTTTTGATTTGGGATCGAATAAATGGGTTTATGATGCGTCTGTGCGGCCGGGTTATCGGTGGTGCAGATGCATGGCATGAAGCTATGATGCTATACCGCAAACAGCCGGGCATGCTTTTCATTGCCTATTTTTTCTCTGCCGGCAGTGCGATATTCAATGTGCTTGCAATACATTTCATGATGCTGGCCGTAGGATCAAACCCGACAATTGCGGAAAGCATAGCTGTCGCTCCACTGGTTATACTCGCCAACGCTCTTCCTTTCACTCCAGGTGGAATCGGCGTAGCAGAAGGGGCCAGCGCGGGACTTTATGCTTTTGTAGGTCAGGCAGGCGGTGCGAACGGAATGCTTTTGACAAGGTTTTTCATCGTCATTCACGCATTGCTGGGATTTCCATTTTTTCTCTGGAACAATCGACGCATTTCTTGAAAAGTCGAAGTAAAACCGCCACACCTTACTTGCAATAACCCGCAATTCTAATTTTGGCTTTAGCCCGGTTTTATAAGGCTACGTTCTCCAAATCTTAGGCTATGTTTCAGAATTCGTTAATTTTTTATTCTAAAAAGCTATTGCTACAATACCCAGTTGGATGCCGTCATATCACACGTTTCCCACCCTTAATTAGAAATAACACACAAGGGATAAATCGATAAAAGGGAAAACAATCCATGGAACAATTTGATAAAATTTACATTGCCGGTCACCGTGGCTTGGTGGGATCGGCATTGCTTCGTGTACTCAAGGAGAAAGGTTATACAAATCA
>JAYEFH010000190.1:0-2831 GCA_034658555.1 Thermodesulfobacteriota bacterium
CTTTTTACGATCTTGGCAAGACTTGTGTTTTGCTGAATGGATATGACTTCCAAAATTGCATCCTCATTCAATACCCTGAACTGCTGTCCTATCCTGACCCCCACCATTTCCCCTATATTGAGCCTGACCTCTTCACCTTTCACTTCCAAGATCTTGCCCCTTACCGGATAGAGTTTTCCCAATTTTTCCAAGAGATTTTTTGACAACTTCTCTGCCAATAGCGAAGCAGGGACTGCGCTGCCGAACAATTCGTTGGTAGCCGCGGCAATCCGCCCTGTCTCGGTTTCGATCAAGCGCATGGAAACCTGGACCTGGGGGCCTGAATAAACCATCCGGCCGGACACGATGAGCCTTGCTGCAAGGATCTTACCCAGGGATAACATGGCCCTTTGATCAATCAACTTGGAGGTCCCTAACTTCAATTCATCTACCAATTTTTCCAAGAGCGCACGCTCAACCAGCCGGGCACGGCTGTGCTGAAGCAATTGTTCGGTAACGCCGGAGGCAAGGAGGCGTTCCTGTCCTTGCTGAACAGAGTATCCTTGAACCTCAAAGTCCATCACCCACATAGTCAAGGGAAGGGACGTCCAGCCATCAGAAGGCAACGCACCGGCCGGGGAGTTCATGCTTTCAAGCAATTCTTTGACAGTCCGGTCAATGCGCTCCTGCTTTTTCTGATCCACGGCAAGCATTGCTCTTTTACTGGTCTCGTTAGTGAGTGCCGATAGAGCTATATCCCAAGGGGCCAGCGCCTCTGCCCTTGCAAGAAGAGCCAGGGCCTCCTCATAATCGCCTCTGCCCTCAAGTAAAAGAGCTTGAGATATGTATCCCAGCCCGCTCCCGGGAGCGGCCCCGGTAGCCTGCTGATAATACTCGAGGGCGTCATCCGGCTGTTTTCTAAAGGAGGCAATGCGGCCTAAACCAACAAAGGCCTGAGCCTTTTGTACATCAGTCCCCCCTGTGCCTTGGATCGCCTTTTTATATGCCGCTTTGGCCGCATCCAATTTGCCGTTTGCCAGATTAATGTTTCCCCGAACAACATAGGTCAAGGAACCCCCGTGGTTTTTATCCTCAAGGATTTTGCAAATGTCCAATGCCTCTTTGTAATTACCCTCATTGTAATAGGCCAGGGCCGCCTTTTCATACTCTATTACTCCCTCCCGCAAGAACCCCGGATATCCCCAGAGCATCACAGCCGCGAGAAAAACAATTCCAGCAGCTATCAACCACCAGACCCGATTCTTCTTTGCAACCCCCTTGCCGGCAAAATCAATGACCTCTTCCCGTGCCCTGACCTCTCTATCCGTCTTCCCAGTATGAGCAGGCCCGGGTTCCACCCGTGGTTCGGTTGATTCGATTTGGCCGGTGTAGTTAGACGTAGGGTCTCCATACAGGACATAACTTGCCCACACAAAGGTCTCCTCGCCATATTCTTTGATCAGCGCCAGTCGAGACCGCCGTATGGCTTGGCCAATCGCCATGCCGGAAATCAAGCATCTGTAAAATTCCAAGGCAAAACGGCTGCCCGGTTCATCTGATATGTCCCAGAAGGTTCCCAGATAATGTTTTGTGCCGGCCAGAAGAAATGCATTGGCCAATCCAAAAATCTCATCCTCAAAGCGTACACTTAGGACCCACTCCCCTGTGCGGGCTGACTGGCATGCATTTGAAAAGATGAATGAAGGCATTGCCCCGGCCCCAGCCATCTTTGTGATATCCTGGGCCTTGAGGCTGCCATGGGTCAATTGCCACCCGCTTTGTCCCGGACTCTGAGGATCGTAATTGGCATGACCGGCAAAGTGGACAATGTCAAAGTTTCTTATCTTTTCTTTGATGAAATCAGGGGTGATGTTGCCAGAACGCAGGGAAACATTGATCAAATCGTTGTTCCGGTCCATGTAATCACGTATCCGAGTCCCTTCGGCATAGGCCCCTTTTAAGTCACCCTCGGGATCGGCTAGTATCAACATCTTCAGCGGCTTAGCCAGCACGCGGTGGTTTGTGCACAGGCAAGGTTGCCGGGTCTTGACCAGCCGGCCCATGTTGAAACGCTGGCAGAGAAATTGTTGACCGTCATAAAGCAATTCCCACGGAACGTGAACCAGTTGATCATCAATCTTCAGTCTCAGGTATTCAGCCTTGCTTTTGCCTATCTTGTCTTTGACACCCGGCGAGAATAACTCGTCATGAAGAACCTGCCCTATTTCCCTGAGCTTTACCAGGACCTCGCGGGCAATCCTCCCTTTGCGGCTGGCTTTATTCAAGGTATCTACCATCTCGCGGCACCTTGTTCCGATCACATCCATGCAAACCGGGATCTGCTCGTAGTGTCGTATTGTACTTTCTTCACCCGGGATCTCTTCGTGAGCGCTCAGCTTCAGGTGATCGCCCTCCCGGGCGATTTCAAGCTCGAAGAGCCTTAAGGGCTGCTTATCTTTCTCTTCAGGCAAGACCTGACGGGGTTGTAACCCTGGTTCGCGATCATGGATAATATCCTTGTCCTGCCAGACCACGCGATAGAGCTCCAGCGGTTGAGCCTTTCCCTTAACACGGATTGATCCGTGGAATTTGCACAGAACGTCATCGCTTTCGCAGACCTTTTCATATACAGCCTTGGACAGCAGTATTTGATCAGGGCCGGCCTCGGCCTGGATGCGTGAGGCCACATTGACCACGTCACCGGTAATGCCTAGATGGACGCCAACCTCGTCTACCAAGGCTTCTCCTGTATTGATTCCTATCCTGACATGAATTCTATTTGCGGATTCTGTCTTGTCGTTGTGTTCATGCAGCGCTTTCTGGATGGCTGAGCAAGCCATGACTGCGGCCAA
>JAYEFH010000191.1:0-11957 GCA_034658555.1 Thermodesulfobacteriota bacterium
GGCAGGGATGTGAGCCAGTGCCTTCCCGATAGGAATAAGGACCTCTGCAAGCCTTTTGTTCTCGAGAATTTCGTCAAGGGTCTCCATTTTCAGGGCATGCTCTATGTTGAAGGGACCGTTTCGGGTCCTTCGCAGTCTCGTCACATGACCGCCGCAACCCAAATTTGACCCAAGGTCATGTACAAGTGATCTTACATAGGTACCCTTTGAGCAATGTACTCTGAAATCCACCTCGGGTAACCTTATTTCAAGGATTTCAAAGGAGAATACCTGCACCGGCCTGGGCTCTTTTTGGACCATTATTCCCTGACGTGCGAATTTGTATAATGGTTTCCCTTTATGCTTGACTGCTGAAAATGGTGGAGGCGGCTGAAGAAGCCCGCCTGTAAATTCTTTGGCCGCTTTTTGTAAAGAGATTTGGTCAAGACCCGGAGGTAAAGGCTTTTGCTCCGTGATTTTGCCTGCTGCATCGTATGTGTCTGTAGCTATTCCAAGAAGCATGGTCCCCTGATATACCTTATGACCTGCCATAATAAACTGAACGATCTTTGTGGCCCGTCCCAGACATATAGGCAATACACCTGTGGCAAGTGGATCAAGGGTACCTGCATGTCCGGCTTTTTTGATCTTAAGCCTTTTGCGAATTTCCTGAACCATTTGGAAGGACGTTATGCCGAATGCCTTATCCATTACCAGAATACCATCAAGCATCGGCTGTTTCCAAGCCTTCAAAACAGGCATTTATTTGATTTAACAGAATTTCTCTAATTTCAGATGCTGTTCCTGTTTTGCGAAAACCTGCCGCGTGAAAGTGCCCGCCACCTCCAAATTTTTTTGCCAGCTTTGCTACATTAAAGACTGATTTTGACCTCATGCTGACAGATACCTGCCCGGCATAGACCTCCTTTATAAAAATGGCAACTTCTACTGTATCTATACATCGGACATACCCTACAAAATCATCTGTATTGTGCTCCGTTGCTCCGCTGACACGGAACATCTCAGGTGTGGCCTGAAGAAGACCTATCTTGCCATGCCCCCTTACCTCAATGGTCCTTAATACAATGCCTAAAAGGTGTTGTCTGCTTATAGAATAGTTTTGATAAAGTCGGTTCGCGACGGCATAGGAGTTTGCGCCGAGAGCCACGAGGTCTCCAGCCATCCGGAAAGCTGTCTCGTTCGTATTACTATGACGAAAGCACCCTGTGTCTGACAATATGGCAGCATAGAGATTTGTGGCGATATCTTTTGTTATAGGCCATCCAAGTCCTTTGATGACCCACAGGACTATGGCCCCTGCGGCAAAAACGTCCGGAGATATACAGCTTATGCAATGAGGATGTCTTGTTCCAGGAGTTTGGGCACAAAACGGAGCCTGGCTCAGGTGATGATCCAGAACCACAATAAGTGAGGTCTGTTCTATCAACCTTTGTGCCTGCTTTCCTATCCGGTGGGGTTCATTGCAGTCAAGGACCACCAAAGTAGTCTCTTCAGGCAACGGATTGGGCACTTCATTGACAAGGTACTGAGAGCCGGGGAGAAATTGAAGTGAAGCAGGCGCAGGTTCTTCAATAAAAAGGGTTACGTCTTTTCCCGCGTCCTTAAGGGCAAGGCCCAGACCCAATACAGAACCCAAAGCATCTGCGTCCGGCTTGATATGACAGGTCAAAAGGAGACGATCAGATGCATTAATGGCATCTACCGCAGCCTTCAGTGCCTTGGTATCTTTGGGTAAAACTTCAGTCACAATGTTTCTCAATTCTCTGTCTGTCGGCCGGTTTGCAAACCGGCAAGGAGCCTTTCAATTTTTTCCTGATCATCCATACTTCGGTCCAGTTGAAAGTGGACTTCAGGTATCCGCCTGAGGTCAAGGCGGTGTCCCAGTGTTCGCCGTATGAAACCCTTAGCCTTATTCAGCCCTTTCAGCACAGATTCTCTTTCAGGCTCATTTCCAAAAACCGAAATAAAAAATTTTGCGTGACGGAGGTCTTCTGAGACCTTTACCTGCATTATGGTCACCAGCCCTTGTATCCTTGGATCCTTAATTTCACCAAGCAGCATATCTGCCATTTCTTTCCTGAGGAGATCCTCTATCCGTCTGGAACGGGGGAACATGCGGGGCATAATTGTCTTCTTATTTTCCCATGTTAATAATTTCAATATCTGTATCAATAATCTCTACCAGACAGGTCCTTTCAATAAATTCCAGGATCTTATCCAGGACGGAGTTGATTGTTGGCCGGCTATTTCCTATTGTGGATATTCCTATTTCCGCCCTTTGCAATACATCGTTCTGGGCTGTTTCTGATACAGCTACATTAAAACGGCTACGCACCTGACCAATCAAACTTTTAACCACACGCCGTTTCCCTTTTAGCGAATGGTTTCCGGGCAGTCTTACCCTGAGCCTGATTATCCCTACGATCATTAATCAATCAGAAGTTTCCTTCTCTCCGGCCTTATATACAGGTTCTCCAAGGACAGGTGCCTTTTCTTCCATAATATAGACCTCTATTATGTCTCCTGTTTTTACGTCATTAAACCTTTCAAGGCCGATTCCGCATTCGTACCCGGTCTGAACTTCTTTTACGTCCTCTTTAAATCGACGAAGAGACGCTATCTTACCATTATAGACCACAACGTTGTCTCTTAATAGCCTGGCCTGAACATTTCTCTGGATCAAGCCATCCAGCACATAGCTCCCTGCCACTGTACCAACTTTGGCAATGTGGAAGACATCACGTACCTCGGCGCGTCCCAGGGTTTTCTCCTTATAAACAGGTTCCAGCAACCCGACCATAGCGCTTTTAATCTCCTCCATGGCATTGTAAATGACATCGTAAAAGCGGATGTCCACATATTCCCGCTCGGCCAAGGTCTTCGCCTGCGGGCTGGGTTTTACATTAAAGCCTATGATGATTGCATCTGAGGCAGATGCCAGCAAGACGTCGGATTCGGTAATGGCCCCGATACCACTCCTGACGAAATTCACCTTTATCTCTTGAGTGCTGAGCTTGCTCAATGCCTCCAGAAGGGCCTCCACAGAGCCCTGAACATCTGTCTTGAGTAATATGTTGAGTTCCTTGAGTTCCTCCTCCTTGAGTTTTTCAAAGACATTTTCCAGACTTACCTTGCTGCCCTTGAACAATTCCGCCTCTCTGATCTTGAGGTGGCGATACTCAGCCACTTCTCTGGCCTTTTTGTCGTCAGAAAGTACTGTGAATTCGTTTCCTGCCTCCGGCACGCCGGAGAGACCCTGAATTGCCACAGGCATGGAGGGACCGGCAGTCTTTATCCTTTCACCTTTGTCGTCGAACATAGCCCGTACTCTGCCGTGGTGTATGCCGCAAACCAGAGCGTCACCTATGTGCAACGTCCCTTCTGAAATCAGCAGGGTAGCCACTGGGCCACGCCCTTTGTCCAGCTTCGCCTCTATTACGTGACCTCTGGCAGACCGATTTGGGTCTGCCTTGAGTTCCATCACCTCGGCCTGAAGGGCCATCATCTCAAGCAATTCTTCAATCCCTGTTTTTTCTTTGGCTGAGATGTTGATGCAAATGGTCTCTCCACCCCAATCCTCTGGAATCAATCCCAGTTCAGCAAGTTCCCCCTTCACCTTTTCCGGATTCGCCCCTGGCTTGTCGATCTTGTTGATTGCTACAATGATGGGCACATCGGCTGCCCGGGCGTGATCTATAGCCTCACGTGTCTGGGCCATTACGCCATCATCCGCTGCCACCAGCAGGATTACGATATCAGTAACCTTGGCCCCGCGAGACCTCATAGCTGTGAATGCCTCATGGCCCGGAGTATCCAGAAAGACTACTTCCTGGCCGGAAGGAAGTGTGACGTGATATGCGCCTATGTGCTGGGTAATGCCACCTGCCTCCCTTGAGGCTACATCCGCTTTGCGTATGGCATCCAGGAGTGAAGTCTTTCCATGATCTACATGGCCCATAATTGTAATTACAGGAGGTCTTAGCACAGGCTCACCTTCCTGGACATCCTCTATGTTGACCAGGTCTTCAGCCACTGATTTTTTCTCCAGCTCATAGTCAAATCCGGATGCCACAATGCTGGCTACGTCGTAATCAATAGACTGATTTACAGTGGCCATTACATCCATCCCCATGAGCTTCATTATAACGTCTCCTGCCTTGACGCCCATCCGCTTGGCAAGTTCACCTACCTGAATAGTCTCATATATGGCAAACTTTCGTTTGCTTGCCTTGGAGGGCGCAGTGCCGAGATGGGGATCTACTCCCCCCCTTTGTCCTAAATTGCCATGGGTCCCGGAAGCCCTGGTTTTCTTCCTGTTGGATACTGTAATATTGCTCTCTTCTGCAAGAATTTTGTTTATATGTCTCTGTCTTCCCCTTCGCTTGGGAGTAACCCGACGCTTTTTGAGCGCTCCTCCCAACTCTGACATCTGAACTACTCTTTTGCCCTTTTTCCTGTCCTTTTTTTCAGAGGCTACGTCAATATCAACTAAAGGGGGCGATGGTCCTACAGGAGATACACCCGCGTGAGAGGACTTTTTAGCCCGAGGAGCAGGACTTTTAGGTTTATTGTTTGGCTGCTGGGGAATTTCGATCCTCGGCCGATCAAGGATCTTTACAAAGCTTTTGGGATTAGCAACGTTGCTTTTTTTTACAGTCTTGGGTTTAGAAGCAACTTCAGGCTTGTCAGTCTGTTTTTCAGGTAGGGGCTCTTCCACTACTTCTGTTACGGTCTCGGTTACCTCTTGTCCGGATTCGACCTCTAACTGTTCTGCTTCAGTAGCCGGGGCTTTTCCCTCCGTCACCACAGCCTCTTCCGGCTTGGGTGTAATAGTTTCAGCCTTTTTCACAGATGTCTTGGCAACGATCTTCTCTTCAGATTCAACTGGACGAACGATCTTTTTGAGAGTAATTTTTCGGTGCCTAAGACGCACTGTGGTTTGAGGCTTAGCCTCTTGTTCTTTCTTCTCTGCCGCGAGTGCTTTATCCTTGAACTTGTAGCGGATATCCCGGGCCTCATAGTCCTCAAGCGTACTCATGTAGTTCTTGATATTGTAGCCAAGATCCATGATCTTGGTCGCCATCTCTTTGCTGGCTATTCCGAATTCCTTGGCCAGCTCATGGACTCTGATTTTAGCCATGCCTGTCTTTAACCCCCGGCAATATAACTCTTCTTAAAAGAGCCGGTCAGGCTCTTGTGTAATTGCGCGATTAGCTGTTAACATTTAGTTTTGAAAAATCTCGGTTCCGGTCTCTTCATCGGTATCTGTTTCTTCATTCAGGGCATCCTCTTTCTCAGTTTCCTTTTCCTCTATCAGTTTTTTGGCCTCTTCCACTAATGAGCTTATCAACTCCGTACTCAGATTGGTTTCCTGTATGAGTTCATCAGGATCAGCCTGAGCAAGAAGTTCAAGTGAAGTGACGCCCAAGTCATAGATTTTGTCCGCGATGTTTTCTGTCATATCTGTCATAGCGGATATCTCTAATAATGAATAATAGTCAGGGTCCTGGTAGTGTTGATAGCGAGTCTCACTCCTTACATCTATTCTCCAACCCATAAGTTTGGCGGCAAGACGCACGTTTTGCCCCTGACGTCCGATGGCAAGAGAGAGCTGGTCATCCGGCACGATAACTTCCAGTGACTGGCTGGAATCATCTACTATAACTCTGGAACACTCGGCAGGGGCCAAGGCATTGTAGATATACTTTGCCGGATCAGGACTCCACGGCACTATATCTATTTTTTCGCCCCTGAGTTCCTGAACTACTGCCTGGACCCTGGATCCACGCATTCCCACACAAGCCCCCACTGGATCCACATCAGATTCGCTGGAACTTACAGCGATCTTGGATCTGCTTCCGGGTTCCCTGCTCACTCCCATGATCTGAACTATTCCATCGGAGATCTCCGGGACTTCCAGCTCAAACAGCTTAATTAAGAATTCAGGATGGGTCCTGGATAAAACGATCTGGGGCTCCCTTTGTGTATCTTTCACATCTATAATGTAGGCACGGAGCCTGTCACCACGGCGGTAGCTTTCGCTGGAAATCTGCTCGACTATGGGCAGGATAGCTTCTGTACGCCCAAGGTTGATTGTGACATTTCCCCTTTCGTAGCACTGAATAATGCCGTTTACAACTTCGCCTTTCCGGTCCTTGAACTCCTCATAAATAAGATCCCTTTCAGCAGTCTTCATTTTCTGGATGATGACCTGTCTGGCTGACTGGGCTGCTATTCGCCCCAGTGCTGAAATATCCATTCTGGTGCCGATGCAGTCCTCCAATTCACATTTGGAATCAAGCTCTTTAGCCTCTTCCAGGGGAATTTCTAATTCCTTGTCATGCACATCTTCTACTGCGGTACGATATTGAAATACCTCAATTTCTCCTTGGGCATTGTTAAAATTGACTTCCAGGTCAAGACGTACACCGTATCGTTTTTTAACAGCCGATTTAATTGCCTCCTCAAGGGCAGCAATAAGGACATCCCGGTTCAACCCTTTTTCCCTGCTTACCTGATCTATGATCATTTTGAGTTCTGAACCCATATGTTATTCCTTATATAAATTTAGGAATTGAGGAATTAAATTGAATCCCTCAATCCTTCAATTCGCAATTCCTCAATCAACGCACTTAAATTATGTCCAGCCGTGCCTCAGCTACCAGCTCGAAAGGGATACTAAAAATTATTTTTTCTGAGGAAACGACTATGAAATTTTCTTTTGTCCCATTCAAAATCCCTTTAAAATTTCTGTGGCCTTCTATTGGTTCCCTAGTCTTAATCAAGATCTTCTGACCAGCAAAACGTTCAAAATCATCCTTTTTTTTAAGCGGTCGATTAATCCCCGGAGAAGACACCTCCAGATTGTATGACCCCGGCACGGAATCCTTTACATCCAGGAGATCGCCTGCTAGACGATTGATGTATGAGCAATCATCGATTGTCACTCCACCAGGCTTGTCTATGATAAGCCTCAGGATTACACCCGAAGGCTCGCGACCATATTCCACGTCGATCAGTTCCATGCCGGCATATACCACCAATGGTTCAACAAGTGCTCTTACGACCTCTGCTTGTTGTTCTTTGTTTTTTTTGTCGAGTACCATAAAAAAATAAAGTGGGCTTAGCCCACTTCATTAGCAGAGTATTATTGATATTTGTACGTTACTACCACAATACCAAAAAAAACCCCACTAATTGAAGTAAACATCCGTCTCAGCCGACCCAATATCGACATGAGCAAGCACGAACCTCAAAAAGGGTTGGAGCGGGCGACGGGGTTTGAACCCGCGACCCCAAGCTTGGGAAGCTTGTACTCTACCAACTGAGCTACACCCGCTTGTAATCCAAACGTATATTAAGAATGAAATAGAGAATGTCAAGAATTTCGAGAAGCTCTGGATATTTTATATAAGTGCAAGCGAGTTTTGTGACGCAGCACTGAGGACTCTTGTAAGCCCTCAGAGGCAAGCTATATAGTGCCTAACGGAAACTTCTATCCGATTTGCCAATGCATCCTTATCATATATTGGGATTTATACTCCACTTTTGGGTACACTCAACAAAAACATAACATCTTGAAATAACATGGATTATATCCTCCCCCAAATCCGTTATAATCAGAATTTTTCAAATTACCAATAATACCAATTTTAGTGAAATTGGTAATTTGTTCTCCCAAGGCAGGGACATCGTTTACTGAGATTTTCTCCATTTTCGTGGTAGGGATTCAGCGCATAGTTGTATTCGACCAGTTTTCCTGTTTGTCTCATGATACAGTTATGTATCAAGACTAAATATGAGACACTCCGACGTCTTCTCAAAGGTTCTGTAAAGATTTCAAGTTGGCCAGTCCCTATTTCATCCAATTTTGACCTCACCAAAAATTCTTCCCGTCCTCCACTCAGTTTTTCAACTCGGTCTTGGTTTGATACATCTGTTGCAACATCAATATATTACCCTTTTTTTTCCTTCATTGAGACACTATTGTCTCATATTCGACTCTTCATATTGTCAATGAGGCTGGTGCCATTGAGGACCTCATTGTTAGTAACTACCTGATGTCAAAGATGTTTCAGGCCTCTTTGCTTGCCCGGTCTGATCTTGGTACAGATCTTGATATTCAGAATTACATAGGAATAAAACGATGTTACGAAACCACTGAGATGACGATTGATCTCGACAAATAGCAAAAGGAGGGAAACTGCCATGATGGGACTAAATGAAATTCGAAAAAACAGAGAAATCATCAACGCGATAGATTGGGACATGACACCTGAAGAGGGGGTTACTCTATACCTGGAATGGGGAAATAATTGGTCTCACGGTAAAAACATGATACGATCAAAAAACGATGTATCTCATTATTTTGTAGTGAATACTTGGGAGGACCCTCCAAAAATTTTTTTTATCCGGCGCAACTCAGAAGAGGCTGTTGAACTGGCTACAATCGATATGCCGGACGAGTTGAGGGATCACTTTCTGGAATCGGCTGGTGGCATCAAGGGTGTCTGGGCCATAAACGACGAAATCAAGGCATGGTTGGAAAAAGAGCTATACGTCCATTAGATATGAAACACAAAGTTATTATTTTCCGGCCATACCCTTTTAGAGTCGGGCAAAAGATACACATTAAGGGCGGTTCGCGCCGGGGCGACTGGGAAGTGGTAGGAGTCAGTGAACGAAAGGTCAAGCTTCGATGTCCCATCTCCCAGCGCGAATTTGAATGGGATCGTTTCTGTTATTCCGTCGAGAAGCAAAACGGCATTGAGTGGCCCCATATATCTAAGGAGGAAAAAGATGTCACCAAGTACAAGTACAAGGGGAAGTTGGAGTAAGAGGTTGTAAAGGAAGACTGAGAAAAGGAGAATGATATGACTAAGACTGAACAGAATTTACTGGAAGCTTTTGCCGGGGAGTCCCAGGCGAATCGGAGATACCTTGCCTTTGCAAAAAAGGCGGAAACAGAGGGTTATCCACAGATAGCCAAACTCTTCAGGGCAGCGGCCGAGGCAGAGACAGTCCATGCCCTTGCTCACCTGCGCGTCCTTGGTCAGGTAAAGAGTACGGCTGAAAATCTCAAGCAGGCCATTGAGGGCGAAACCCATGAGTTTACCAGTATGTATCCGGCCATGATCGATACGGCAAAGGAAGAAGGTAATAAGGCGGCAAAGTCCAGCTTTTCATATGCCAACCAGGTTGAAAAAGTCCACGCGGACCTTTACCGGAAGGCTTTGGATAACATGGAGGCCTTTGAAGAAACGGACTACTATGTGTGCTCTGTATGCGGATATACATGCGAAAAAGAGCCGCCGGAGAAGTGTCCTGTGTGCGGTTCCAAATCAAAGAAATTTTTTAAAGTAGATTGATAAAGGCAGAACAAAACCGTAAGGAGAAGTTACCCATGGAGAAACAGGCCTTAATTGACAGGTTGAACAGGGATCTTGCCGATGAGCATGCGGCCATTATACGCTATCTAGTTCACGGGTATATGGAGGGAGAAGATACGCCTCTGGGTGCGAGTCTGGTTTCCATCTCCAGGGAGGAGATGTGGCATTTTCACTGGCTGGGGATGATCATAGGCAAATTGGGAGGCGAGCCCAATTTCACACCGGCTCCTTATCCCTATGATCCAACCAGCAGGGCCACCATACTCAGGTCTTACATTGAGTATGAGGAGAGGTTGATCCCCCATTATGGAGGAGAAGCGGAAAAGATGGATAATCCCCATATCAAGCGGGTCCTTGAAAGAGAGGCATGGGAATCGGCCATCCACGCCAGAAAGTTTCAAAGAAAACTGGACAAGTTGAGCCCTGAAGAGGCAGCAAGCCTCCCAGGGGGAGAGAGTCAATTGCCCGAGGAGCTGCTGGATAAGTTGCAGGCAGAGGTCACAAGCAAGTATACGGAGATGTTGCAGCATCTCCGCACTTCCTGGGTCTTCCAAAAAGATGAAATCATGGGATGGAAGATCATGGACCAGGCCATGGAAAAGATGAAACACCTTGCGCACTTTGCTGAAGATATTGCAGAAGATGGTATTGCCCCAAAATTAAAACCTGGCGAGATAGACAGGAGCAATGCCATTGGGCTGGCCCTGAAGAGGGCATTGGAGGATGTCAGTACCGCCCGTAAGCGCCACCTGAAGTTAAGGGAAAACAGCGAAGTCAGGAAGCATTCAGGCCTTGTCATCAACCTGGACCTCACTATCCACCAGGAAGAATATCAAGGAGCAGAAATCGAGGACTGGAGCAAGGATAAGTGAGGTCCGGGCTTGGCCTTGGTTTCCAAACTGACGCTTTTGAACAAACCATGAACCAGACTGCAGAAAAGCCTCAGGAGAGGCGCTTCCCGTCTTGGCTCAAGCCGTAAAGGATTTGACCATTGAAGATGTACGTCGTTTATGGACTGGAATAAATTGAGACATAGGGGTTCAAGGGTGTAGAAAAAAACCGCTATGAAAGGAGGATTTGAAGCGTGGAGATAGATTTAGGCAAGGTGTTGGACACATTGACGGTCTGGGTTACTCAATACTCAGTGAAATTAGTGGCAGCAATCCTCATATTCATCATAGGACGCTGGATTTCCAGACGTATATCAAAACTGTTGGGGAGGCTTCTTGATAAGAACAACGTAGACGTAACAGTGGTCAGGTTTGCGGAAAATCTGATCTACTATGCCCTCATTGTTGTAGTACTTATAGCGGCCGTCGGGCAACTTGGCATTAACACAATT
The DNA here is from genome assembly GCA_034658555.1 of Thermodesulfobacteriota bacterium. Lineage (GTDB taxonomy): Bacteria > Desulfobacterota > Dissulfuribacteria > Dissulfuribacterales > UBA3076 > UBA3076. Next base: position 10,732 of record JAYEFH010000191.1, read on the forward strand.
TCTTTTCTAACTATTGTCGGTGCGGCCGGTCTTGCTATCGGTCTGGCCCTCAAGGATTCCCTTTCCAATTTCGCGGCAGGAGTCATTCTCATTCTTTTTCGGCCATTCCGAGTGGGAGATTTTGTGGAGGCAGGAGGTGTCACCGGGACGGTTCAGGGCATTACCATGTTCAATACAATTCTTAATTCCCCTGACAACCAGAAGGTTATTGTCCCCAATGGTATAATCACCAGCAATGTAATCACAAATGTGACCGCCAATGATACCCGTCGCATTGATCTGGTAATCGGTATCAGTTACAGCGATGACATCGCCAAGGCCAAAGAGATAGTCAGTGACCTGCTCCAGAAGGAAAAACGCGTTCTGTCCGATCCCGCACCAGTTATTGCCGTATCGGAGCTGGCCGACAGCAGTGTAAATCTGGTCGTGCGTCCATGGGTGAAGACCGGAGACTACTGGACGGTACGATTTGATCTCACAGAGGAGATCAAGAACAGCTTTGACGAGGCCGGTATCAGCATTCCATATCCACAGCAGGACGTTCATCTTTTTAACGAACAGACGCGGGATACTTAGCTGATAGCTGACAGGAAATCGCTCTTTGTGATTTGGACCGAAACTGTCTTCCCCTCCCTTTTTCACAACACAGCAGAATTTATTGACCCGCGGTTCCTAATAGTGTTAAAAAATGCTGTATGGTGTTTGGGGGTGCCGCACCACACACCCCGCAACTCAACCAGAAGAAGATATGCTACAGATCGAGGACCTGCAGGTTAAGCTCGGCGACAAGGAGATCCTGAAACACATCGACCCGGAAATTCTTCCGGGTGAAACCCACATTCTATTTGGTCCGAACGGGTCGGGTAAGACTTCTTTACTCATGACTATTATGGGCTACCCCTGCCCTTTACCCATAAATTGGTACTGGAAAATATTAATCATACCTGAGCACGAACCCTTCACACATTAGTTGTAAATATGCATAACCTTGCCACATTAATTGATGGCCAGGGGGCGGATCACCCGAACGTCCGATGTAACCGCCAATCATAGCCACTAATCTTACTGCAGCGCCGAGACAATCAGGGGGGACTAAGGCTTTTTTTTAGCATGGGCTCTCAGTACCTTGATTTCCAGATCCGAAAACAATACCTCAGTGGGCAACTCAGGGGTCTCTCTTCCAAGAAGAGTCATGAGCATAATACGCCAGGCAATAACCAGGTTGA
>JAYEFH010000192.1:0-2783 GCA_034658555.1 Thermodesulfobacteriota bacterium
CAATCTGTAGTGTCAAAAAAGGATTTGTGCGTTTGTCAACTGCCTGATATTCCACAATTATTTTTTGTGGGGCATGAACTTCGGTTAAGGACATTGTTAAAAAGATATGGAAGGTAATCTATGGAGCTGGAAAAATGGCGCAGGAAATGTTTCCTGCCCTTAAGACGGATAAATACAGTGACATCCCCGAGGAGATCGTATTCCTTCATGCTGAAGAGATCCTTGATTTTTATCCGAATCTGCCGCGAAAGGAACGTGAAACCAGTATCATTCAGGAAAAGGCCCCTGCGATTTTTATCATTGGCATCGGTCAGCCTTTAAAGGACGGGTATCCCCATGAAATGCGCGCTGCAGACTATGATGACTGGGTTACTGAAACTATAGTTAAAAACGGCGAGCAGTATCATGGTTTAAATGGTGATATTCTGGTATGGAATCCGGTGACTAAACGACGCCATGAACTGACCTCAATGGGAATACGGGTTACAAAAGAAACCCTGAAAGTGCAGTTGAAGGTGGCAGGGCAGGAAGATTTTCTCAAACTTCCTTACCACCAGGCAATCCTTAACGATAAGATACCACTGAGCATCGGAGGAGGCATCGGGCAATCCAGGGTTTTTATGTATCTGCTGCGCACGGCTCATATTGGAGAGATTTCCGTCACTGTGTGGCCAAAAGTCCTAAAGGATATTTGCGCGGAGAAAAACATACATGTACTGGAATAAGGGCCTTGGAAAAAATAAGTTTGAAGATAAAAGATTGATCACGAAAGCACGAAAATACGAAGACACGAAAAGCTGGATGTTGTTTTATCTCGTGGTTTCAATCTTTCGGACAGGATATGGGAAGGTACTGGATGACTGAACGTATAAAGATCAATAAACTGCTATGCCTTGATGCAGCAGTTGATGAAGTTGTTGTTAAGGGGTGGGTCAGGACAAGGCGCAGCTCAAAGGGTTTTTCGTTCATCGAGGTAAATGACGGATCCTGCCTAAAAAACATCCAGGTTATTGCTGACAACTCTTTGGATAATTATAATGCTGTTGACCGGCTTACCACCGGGTCTGCGGTGGCGGTTTCCGGCAGCCTGGCAGAATCCCCCGGAAAGGGCCAGAAATGGGAGATTCATGCAAAGAATATCGAAATAATCAGCATTGCCCCTGATGACTATCTCCTTCAGAAGAAACGTCACAGTGATGAGTTCCTGAGGACCATTGCCCACCTGCGGCCAAGAACAAATAAGTACGGCGCGGCTTTCAGGATCAGGTCCGAACTTTCATATGCTATACATAAGTTTTTCAGGGACAGAGGGTTCAGGTACATCCATACACCGATACTGACAAGTTCTGACTGTGAAGGAGCTGGAGAACTCTTTCAGGTGACAACTCTTGATATGGGAAAAGTGCCCTGCGTTGACGGAAAAGCCGATTATTCAGCGGATTTTTTCGGCAAGGAAGCCGGACTAACCGTGTCCGGCCAATTGTCCGCGGAAATGTTTGCTCTTGCGCTTGGTGACGTTTATACATTCGGTCCTACATTTCGCGCGGAAAATTCCAATACATCACGGCATGTAGCGGAATTCTGGATGATTGAACCTGAGATGGCTTTTTGTGATCTTGACAAGGACATGGATGTCGGAGAGGAGATGTTGAAATATCTGACAGGTGTTATTCAGAAAAATTGCACAGAAGACATTGAGCTTTTTGCAAAATTTGTTGACAAGGAACTTAAAAATACAATTGAAAATATTTTGTCCTCTGATTTTGAGAGAATCAGTTACGAAAAAGCCGTTCAGATTCTTGAAAAATCAAAAAAGAAATTTGAGTATGAAATAAACTACGGTACGGACCTTCAGACTGAACATGAACGCTATCTTACTGAAAAATATTTTAAAAAGCCTGTAATTGTCTATAATTATCCCAAAGATATTAAACCGTTTTACATGAGGCTTAACGATGACAACAGGACCGTTGCAGCCATGGATATCCTTGTGCCCAGAATAGGGGAAATTATCGGCGGGAGCCAGCGGGAGGAACGGCTTGATATGCTTGAGGCGCGAATGAAGGAGATGGGTATGCCTCTGGAGGATTACCGGTGGTATCTTGATTCCAGGAAGTACGGAAGCGTTCCGCACAGCGGTTTCGGCCTCGGGTTTGAGCGCCTTCTGATGTTTCTTACCGGGATAAGTAATATCAGAGATGTTATTCCTTTCCCTAGAACTCCAAAAAATATCGAATTTTGAGCAGGTATGGCGTGGATTAACATGACTCCAAAAATGTACAGTATATTTGGAGTCATGTTAAGGTTAAATTTTTCCCCCAAGCATTATGCCTGACTAGCATAAGACATGGAGGGAACTTATCAAGAAGGTTTGAATGATCCACTTATCTGCCCCAAATGCGATCATAAGATGAGAATCATTAGTCTGATTCAGGACCCTGATATCATACGCCGAATACTGGAGCACTTAGGATTATGGAAAAGTAAGAGGCCGTCATCACCAGGACCGGGAGATGAAAAGCAGTTAGTCTCAAGGCCGGTCGTCTATGAAGAGTTTAATCACGGTTGGCTTGGATGCGATGTACAGGACTTAACTCCTTTTGTAAAAGGAAGGTCAAACAAAAAATTAAAAACACCTAAAAGATGTAGATCGTTTATCGTAATAAACTGAAAATGATTCTTGAACTGACTCAAACAACAAGTGCTAATGACCCAGGCGTGACATATTCTATATGAATGATGTTACAAGTAATGATGTACAACGGTTTGTCCTCTCTGCCAAT
>JAYEFH010000193.1:0-2771 GCA_034658555.1 Thermodesulfobacteriota bacterium
TTTTTTTGATAAATTGAGGGATTGAGGACAGGAACATTCATATATGCAGAAACAAAAAATAAATAAAATAGTCCTTGCCTATTCAGGCGGACTCGACACATCCGTTATTCTCAAGTGGCTGCAAGAGATCTATAAATGCCCTGTAGTGGCCTATTCCGCAGATATAGGTCAGGAAGAGGACTGGGAAGCTGTGAAGCAGAAGGCCCTGAATACAGGGGCCTCGGAGGTAGTGATAAAAGATCTCAAAGAGGAGTTTGTCCAAGATTTTGTCTTTCCCATGTTCAGAGCAAATGCTATTTACGAGGGTACCTATCTGCTGGGTACGTCCATAGCAAGGCCACTCATTGCCAGGGAACAGGTACGAGTTGCCAGGGAAGTTGAGGCTGACGCGGTCAGCCACGGGGCCACCGGCAAGGGAAACGACCAAGTCCGTTTTGAGCTCTCCTTTATGGCACTTGCCCCTGACCTCAAGATTATAGCTCCCTGGCGGATATGGGATCTCAATTCCAGGCAGAAGCTCGTGGAATTTGCCAAGACCAATGGCATACCAGTACCGGTCACAAAGGCAAAGCCTTACAGTATGGATGCAAACCTCCTGCACATAAGTTATGAGGGTGGAATCCTGGAAGACCCGTGGACAGAACCCAATGAAGACATGTTTATGTGGACAAAAAGCCCTGAAAACGCCCCTGACGAGCCATCTTATGTGGAGATCGATTTTGAGCAGGGAGATCCGAAGGCCATTAACAGTGAGCGTCTTCCCGCAGCAGAATTATTGTCAAGGTTAAACCTTATAGGTGCCGATAACGGGATTGGACGGGTTGATCTGGTTGAGAACCGTTTTGTCGGGATGAAATCAAGAGGGGTCTATGAGACGCCGGGCGGTTCTATTCTTCGTACAGCCCATATGGCCCTTGAGTCTATAACTCTTGACAGGGAAGTTATGCACTTGCGGGATAGCTTGGTTTCCCGTTATTCAGAGCTTATTTATTATGGTTTCTGGTTTTCACCAGAACGTGAGCTTATTCAAAGGCTTATAGACGAGTCACAGGCTAATGTAAACGGAAGGGTTCGACTCAAGATATATAAAGGAAACTGTCAGGCTGTGGGAAGAAAGGCGGAGAAATCTCTATACCGGCCGGAGTTTGCCACATTTGAGGAAGACGATGTTTACAGCCAGGCAGATGCCGAGGGATTCATCAGGCTTCAGGGCCTGCGTCTTAAAATCAGATCTATGGTGGAAAAATCTTGAGGAGACGGTATTATGACAGTAGATACTGAACAACGCAAACATATTCGGGTCCCATTTAAGACCACCGTGTGCCTGTGGTCTCTAAAACAGGATGCCGAGGAAATACGCTGCGATCAAACAAGAGATATCAGTCTGAAAGGACTTTACTGTTATAGTGATATCAAGTTTTCTACCGGAACTCCATGTGAACTGGAATTGCATCTTACCGGCGCCACTTCAAAGCTTGTGCTTTTTTTTAAGGGTCGTGTAGCTCGCACGGATGAAGAGGGAATGGGAATCCGGTTTGAGGAGATGGATCTCGACTCATTTCTTTTATTAAAAAATATCCTTAACTATAACACGGGAAATCCTGAAAAAATAGACCAGGAACTCACCGGCTATATACATAAAGAGAGTTAAGAGTTAAAAGGCAAGGGGCAAAAAAAGATAAACATCGAACATCGAATGTTGCATGGGAAAAAATGAAGAAACAGAAAGGGCCGTTGATCCATAAGCAAGCAACAATCATCAATCCAATGGAAACTTAAATGACACGACGCAGAATATATTGTAAATCCACTAATATGTCTCCACTGACCCTGTTGGGACTTGGGCTGCTTGCCGTGGCCGCTTTTTTTGTGGCTCTGCCGCTTTTTTTGGGCGCTGTAGTAGTCTTTTCCATTGCAGCCGGCTATATGGCATGGCGTGTTCGCAAGGTCATGCGCCAGTTTGAGAAGGAATGTGCAAGGCGTAGTGAGGCCAATAGTGACCTGGATTCAAGCTCTCTTATTATCGATGTGACTCCGGATCAGACCGAGCGGGAAAGAGATCAACGGATGGACTAATAAACATCGATGTTCATCTTTCAACACAACTTAAGCGCTTATGCGTCTTGACCCTGTAGCCCGCGTAATCAATCTGGATCTCCCCAGTCCGTCTCTGAGCGATAATCGCAGTCACGAGTCACGTGCAAGAGCGGCCATAGAATCTATCCTGGGCCAGCCGCCTTTGTTCCCCTTAGAGATATGCAAAATTCTGCCTGACATTCTCCCTTCCTCCGGCTACAAGGTGCAAACATTGGTGCTGGATGGGCCTTCCGGCTGGGAGGTCGCCCAGGTCAGCGCTACTGGTAATTCTCTGCGGCCTTACGGATTGGCTGTGGACCTTGGAAGTACCACTGTGGTTTTTTACCTGGTGGACCTCGGTTCCGGCGGGGTCGTTTCTACTCTATCAAAAACTAATCCGCAAAGGGTCCACGGTGAGGATATCCTGGAAAGGATCCTCTTTGCAGGGCAATGTAACGGCTTGGAGACATTACAGTCTGAGGTTGTTGGCCTTTTTAACTCCTCTGTTCAGGAAATTGTGGCAGGACATGGCATGAGTCCAGAGGATATTTGCTTTATTGCATTGGCCGGCAACACCACTATGTGCCACTTCTTGTTAGGTCTTGATCCATGCCATATTTGCAGGGAACCATATATTCCCGTGGTTAACCGCTTTGATCTGATCCGGCCCGGGGAAATAGGAATAAATGTCCATC
>JAYEFH010000194.1:0-2769 GCA_034658555.1 Thermodesulfobacteriota bacterium
CGTCTCCTGAATGCGATGGAATGGGCGAAGGTAAAGGAAATTTTAGTAAGGAAAAGGAAGAAGAAGAAGAAGAGGAAGGAATCAGCCGGGACGACGTCTTTGGACAGAGTCCCATATATCCCCGTTCCGACCCGGACAAAAAACAACAGGAGGTAAGGGAATCCGCACTTCAGCTCTCCCGCCACCTCTTCCGTGAGGTACTTCGTGGTCACGGCTCCCTGCATGCCAAGGCCGTCATGGCCATGCTCTGCGGGCCAACCACTGACTGGGAGGCAATTCTGCGCGACTCCCTGCGGTTGGCACTGGATCGCTCTGCCGAAATAGCATGGGGCCGGCCCAGGATCACCTGGCTGGCAAACATCGGCAAAATCCCATATTTGCCGGCATCTACTGATGAGTTTGTACCTGGAACAATAGTAATCAGCATAGACGAATCCGCCTCTGTAGATGATTCGGATCTTGCTAGGGTTCTGGCAGTGCTTAACGAGGTCAGAGACCGGTATAAACACATCCTTGTCATAAAACACGATACGGAAATTCAATGGCAACATGAGTTTAAGACCATCGGCCAAAGCGATATGAAAGAACTGAGAATCCGGCGACATTATGGCGGCACATCGCACAGACAGGTCTTTGATGCAATAACCGATTATACACGTTGTCGAAGCGAGGAGCCTGTTTCAGTCTATTTAGCCTTTACTGACATGGAGAGCGACATCCCTGATTGTCAGGACACGCTGCCCCCATGGCTACCGAGAATATATCTGAGCACCGGCAAGACAGTGCCAAAAGGGCTCCGTGGAAAAGTCATAAATATTTAGTGAGGAATTGTACATGAACACAGGTTTAACCCTTTCAGAGACCATACCCTATATCACTCGCCACACGGATTCAGGCCTGACCGGCCGGACCTGGTCCATTCTTTGGCTGTCCGGCCCGCCGGGGATAGGAAAATCCGATCTCATGCGCCAGTTCTGCCAACAGAAGGGATACGGGCTCAAGGTGATCTATATGGCCACCCTGATGCTGGAACAGATTACAGGATTGCCTATGGTGCAGGATGCCGGAAACGGCAAGCAGGTCCGTTGGTCCTGCCCGGAGATCTTCAATTTTGATGTGCTTGAAATAGCGCCTGCCGACTCGAATGTCCCTATTATCCTATTTCTGGATGATGCCCACTTGTGTAATCGCCAGATCCAGGCATACCTCTTTCAGTTGCTGACATACCGCACCATTCATAACCACCGGTTGCCTGAGCGTGTAGCCATGGTACTTGCAGGTAATCGTTCAACGGATCGGGCGGACTTTCATGAAATCCTGGCCCCGGTTGCCAACCGGATATTCTTTGTAGACCTCAGGCCGGACGTTGACCAATGGACAAGGGACTTTGCCCTGCAAACAGGACTCCGTCAGGATGTTATCACCTTTTTGCAACACTATCCTGAATACTTCCTGGGGACTCCCATGGAGTCACAGGCATGGTCATCTCCCCGCTCGTGGACCTATGCCTCCCATACGCTTGACGCCTGCGGCGAGGAAATGGATGAAAAGACCCTGTTTGTAATACTCTCAGGCCATGTCGGCTCTGACTCAGCCACAAAATTCATAGAGTATCATCAGCTCTTTGCCAAGTGGGATGCACATCGGATCCTGCTTGAGGGAAATGCTCCTGATACGGAACAACTGAACAAGATCCAGGCCTACGCATTGCTCAGCGCCTGCGTGGCCTATCTTTTAAGACGCCTTCGAGCAGTTAATTTCCAGACCAATCCTGAACTTGATCAGGCACTGAGCGCTTTGGCTGCACTCATAATGGCCATGTCCAAATGCCACAGAGAAATCGTCCCTCTTGGCCTGAAGACACTTCTGCTTGCCGAAAATCAGGCCACAGGAGCAACTACTATGGTAAAACGGCTTTTGACAGAGGCAGATGCAGTGGTAGCGGAACTGCTTACTGTGACCTGACCGGGGGATCTTGCTGTACCGCATGAGCGGCATAGTCTTATTGGTTTTTTTGTTTTATATATTGATAAAATATCTATAGATAACTATTATATAAACAAGATATCAAGAGAGGACGTTATGCGATTCAAAGGCAGACGACAAGGACGACATAAGGGCCAGGGCAGACAAAGACGAATGCTCGGCTTCCTGCAACCGTGTCTGCTGCTACAACTTTACGAACAAGATAGTCATGGATACGATTTGTTGCAGGGCTTGGGCCAATTTGTCAAAAACGCTGAAGAGTATGACCCGAGCGTGATCTACCGGGTTATGCGGGACATGGAAAGCGAGGGTTGGGTTGATTCCTATGAAGGAACAGTCAGCCGCGGTCCAAGACGGCGAATGTACCGTCTCAACCCTGAGGGCAAAAAACGGATGGAATGTTGGATCAGTGATCTGCAAAAGGCCAGGGATGAAATTGATAATCTGTTGGCCGTATACAGCAGGCGGAAAAAATGAACATCGATATTTGACGTTCAGCTTTTAAAATAATTAATCAACAAATAAAAGGAGGTGTTATACATGCCAGGTTATGATAATACAGGTTCTATGGGCCAAGGTCCAAAGCTATTGCCACAAAATGCCGTTGGATTTTAACTCAACATAATAATTTTTCAACATTTTCGGATAATCTGCCTTTTTGGTTAATTTTTTTAATTTGGCTGGTACTTTTTCAATATTTCCTTGTGAGTTTTCTAATTCATTGCGCACTTCATTCACATCAATCTCGGCAAACAATTCTTCCAAACTCGATTTCCCATTAAG
>JAYEFH010000195.1:0-3244 GCA_034658555.1 Thermodesulfobacteriota bacterium
TTAATTGTCAAGTGATATACGCTTGATATACTTTTAACTATAGGATAATTTACTTTCAAAAAATAAGGAGATAATAAATGATTATTAAAACTAATATTCTTAGTTGCTATCATTGTGGTAGTAAATATCTTGTTAATATGGTTATAGAGAGTATTGAGAAAGATATTAGCTTTTTCTAAGGTTTTATATGTGCACCATGTTGTCTTTAAAGTGTTCTTTATGGCCTATAATCGTTATATATCCGTTGAGACTTAACGACCACCAAAAATTATTCATTGACACTTCCATAAAATACAATTTGATGGTATCATTTTAAAAATTTATTCTATTTTTTTTGCTTTCTCAAAAGCCAAAAAAACATTTTATTCTCTGGGTTTTGCAAGAGGCTCAGTAAATTCATAGTATAGGAAATCCCATTTTATTGGATATCAAATCAATAGTTTATAAAAAGTCCGCCCGAAGGGCGCTAAGTTCATTTCTATGTCTTGTTTCGTGTTTTCGTACCTTCGTGATTTCGTGATTAATTTTAAGTAGTTTTTTAACCGCATAGATGTTCGGGGCTTACCAAAAATTTGAACCGTTGATTCGTGAATCATGAGAATAGAAAACAACCATCAACCTCTGAACCCTGAACCCGTAAACCCTTACTCAATCTTTCGTATTCCCGGACAATCTGAAGAACAATTGGTTAAAATCCTGTTTGGTTCCGGTTTATCCGGATTAGGAGGAAAAAACAATGCCGATACATGAACTTGCAGGCAAGCCTGCACCCAGGTCGATGCTGGCTAATATTCCAAGACTCGTCTCAGCTTACTATACGCATAAACCTGATGTCTCGGACTCTGGTCAGCGCGTGGCATTCGGCACCTCCGGGCACAGGGGGTCGTCGTTACAAAACAGCTTCAATGAGGATCACATCCTGGCCATCTGCCAGGCCCTCTATGAATACAGAAGATTCAGGAAGATTACAGGCCCCCTTTTCATAGGAATCGATACACATGCCCTTTCAGAGCCTGCCCTGGCTACGGCCATTGAGTTTTTTGCCGCGGTCGGTGTAACGGTCGTGGTCCAGAAGGGTTTGAGTTATACACCCACCCCGGTGATATCACATGCCATTCTGACATATAACGCCAAGGCGACAAAGATGCTTGCAGACGGAATTGTCATCACCCCCTCTCACAATCCGCCTGAGGACGGCGGATTTAAATATAATCCACCTGAGGGAGGTCCGGCCTCTGTGGAGACAACAATGGCCATTGAAGACAGGGCCAATGAACTTCTCCAAGGCGGACTCAAAGACGTGAAAAGGATGCCCTTTGAGAAGGCCATGAAGGCCGATACAACTCAGGAATATGATTACATCACCCCTTATGTGCAAGACCTCAAGAACATCATCGACATGAAAATTATCGCCCAAAAGGGGCTCAAGATCGGTGTACATCCCTTAGGCGGTTCGGGGATCTATTTTTGGGACCCCATTGCCGAGCACTACGGGCTTTCTATTGAGGTAGTGAACAGGGACGTGGATCCCACCTTTTCTTTTATGACCCTGGACAAAGACGGCAAAATCCGAATGGACTGCTCGTCCCCATATGCCATGGCAAGTCTGATTGAATTGAAGGACAGGTTTGACATCGCCTTTGGCAACGACACGGACACGGACCGCCATGGTATTGTTACAAGGACCGCAGGGCTTCTTAATCCTAATCACTATCAGGCCGTGGCTATCTGGTATTTGTTTCAGAATAGGCCAGGGTGGAGGGAAGACGCGGCTGTTGGCAAGACCCTGGTTTCAAGTTCAATGATTGATCGGGTGGCAGACTATCTGAAAAAAAGACTGTGCGAAGTGCCTGTAGGTTTCAAATGGTTCGTGGACGGCCTACTTGACGGTTCCTTCGGCTTCGGAGGTGAAGAAAGCGCAGGGGCGTCCTTTCTGAGAAAAGACGGCACAGTTTGGACTACGGACAAAGACGGAATCATCATGGATCTTCTTGCCTGCGAAATCACAGCCAAAACCGGCAAGGATCCTGGAGAGATATATAAAGAACTTGAGGAAAAATTTGGCAGTTCCTTTTATCAACGCATTGATGCGCCTGCTTCACCAAAGCAGAAGGCGATTCTCAAAAGTCTTTCCCCCGACATGGTCACGGCGGACGACCTCGCTGGAGAACCCATAACCGCAAAACTGACCAAAGCACCTTGCAACAATGCGTCCATTGAAGGCCTTAAGGTAGTGACGGAAAACGGCTGGTTCGCAGCACGGCCTTCCGGTACCGAGGATATCTATAAATTGTATACTGAGAGCTTTAAGGGTAAAGAGCATTTGAAGAAGATACAGAAAGAGGCACAGGAAATTGTCGATAATGCCTTGAAAGCAGGAGAGGTTTAGGGCATGGAGCAGAGGTCAGGAGGCAGTTGGCCTGAGAGGTAACTTGCAAGAACAATCATCAATTATCAATCCAAAGTGGTAGCCATGACATTACCAGGACGGTATGGACTGCGTGATGCTTTCCGCGGAATCGGCAATGGGAAAGTATCCAATAGATGCCGCAGACATGCTGGCCAAGCTCGCAGCGGCAATTGATATACACCGGCCGAACTATTATGCCGGGGAGATATTGAAAGCATTCGGCAGCAAAGGGAGTGCCAGCTTCACGGATATGATCGCCTTGAGCGTTAATAAAACGTTGAAGCACGTTTCTCCGGCAGTGGTGGTTCTGACCAATAGCGGTACAATAGCAAGAAACGTCGCGCGGTTCAGGCTTCCTGTATGGACAGCCGCCATCAGCGCACAGAAAATGACATGTCATCAACTACAGTTCTCCTGCGGGGTCTATCCTGTGTATGAGTGTGATCTACCCGGAGAACCGGAAGCAATACGCCAAGGACTGGCTGCAATCGCACAGAATAGAAGGAAACCTTGTGATCCTGACTGAGGGACCGTAGCCAAAACATCCTGATGCAAATAACCGCATGGTTTAAATCACACCGAGAGATTTCAAAAATGCTCCCAGCGCTCCAAGGATGGAAATGCTTATGGCAATAGTAAACATCCGTATGGTAAAATATCTTTGTTTTTCATCCCTGTGATCCAATTTATCCCCCAAACGATCAATTGAAGCAATGATTTGTTCAAAACGTTTGTCCACCTGTTCAAAACGTTTGTTCATATCTGATTGCATAGTATCAAAACGTTTATCAACATCTGATTGCATAGTATCAAAACGTTTATCAACATCCGATT